>JAOZUO010000083.1 GCA_029938605.1 Deltaproteobacteria bacterium
GGCCTTCATCACACACGCGGCGTGGCTGGATCAGGCTTTCGCCCATTGTCCAATATTCCCCACTGCTGCCTCCCGTAGGAGTCTGGGCCGTGTCTCAGTCCCAGTGTGGCTGATCATCCTCTCAGACCAGCTACCCGTCTTAGCCTTGGTGAGCTATTACCTCACCAACAAGCTGATGGGACGCGGGCTCGTCCTCCGGAGGCCGAAGCCTTTCTCCTAACGATCCGAGGAAAGTCAGGTCGTATGCGGTATTAGCCACCGTTTCCAGTGGTTGTCCCCCGCCGGAGGGTTGATTACCCACGTGTTACTCACCCGTGCGCCACTTTACTAAGAACCCCGAAGGGTTCCGTTCTCGTTCGACTTGCATGTGTTAAGCCTGCCGCTAACGTTCGCTCTGAGCCAGGATCAAACTCTCCAGTTTAAACTGGTGAGATGATCCGGAACTTTCGTTCCGGTTACTCTGAAAAATGGTTGAAGACTTAATCGTCTTCATTTGGATTCCACGAACATGTTCCGTACACTACGTACGGATTTCATTTCGATCTGCTATTCAGTTTTCAAAGATCGACTTGCTGTCACAAGAACCGAACCGAGCCAACAATCTTATCGAAGCCCGGTCGGCTGTCAAGGGCTAAAAGTACTGCCCTTTCCACCTGCTCTCTAACTGATCCCCTTTGGGATTCCGTGTCGAGCGAGAACGGGTTGTACTCTCTCGACCGAACACTGTCAACAAAAAATACAAACAATTTGGAAACCCTGTCATATTGTCACAAGCACCGAAAATCAATGCTGTTTTTGCGATGGAAAAGCGGCCATTGATCCCAAGATCTTCGCCTTGTTGGGGGGCAACCACTCCTCGTAAGCCATTATTTCGGACTCCGTCGTACATGTCCGACGGATCGATTGCTGGATCCAGTGCGTTCGGGGCCCTCCTACCGATCGCCGCGCAGCACTTGCGCCTTCCGCCCCGCCTAGGCTACCATGGGCCACTCCGAAACACCTCGTAAAATGCGGTCTCACCGCGCAGCCTTTAAAGGAAGTCCATTTGCGTAGCCGAAGTCTGCAAATCAAGGTTGGCCTCCTGGTCTTGGTGGCCCTGGGTGTGCTCGGCGGGTTCATCTTCGCCCTGGGACATTTCTCTACATCCAAGGGTGAGGTGTTCTACGTCGACTTCAAGTTCGTGGGCAACCTGGCCGAGGGAGCTCCGGTGAAGGTATCGGGCATCAAGGTCGGCAAGATCCGTGAGATTCAGTTTCACGCCGGCAAGTACGACGCTAAGCTCAAACGTCGCGTGTTCGTACGGGTGAAGATCTGGGTGGAGGACCGAGCGCTCAAGGCCATCCGCACGGATTCCAACTTTTACATTAATACGCAGGGCGTTTTAGGGGAGCAGTATCTGGAGATTACGCCGGGCAACCTGGACGACAAGAAGCAGCGTCGCATCGCCGCCGGTGAGATCCGCCGGGGTGAGGACCCTCCGAGGGCGGACCTCATCGTAGCTCGGCTCTACACCTTTTTAGAGACGGTTACCGACCTGCTCAAAAGCGAGCGGCAGACCATCGTTGACGTGGTTAAAAACGCCGGAAAGTCCCTGGAAACGCTGAATAAAATGCTCGTTGAGAACCGAACCAGAGTCACCACGCTCCTGGATGACACCGACAAGCTGGTGGTGGAGGCCACAGGGTTGACCAAGGACGTACGTCATGGCCTGGATGGAGGCCGGTCCATCCGCTCTACCCTCGCCAACGTGAACCGGGTCACCTACACCCTGTCCAGGGAGCTGGATCCACTGCTGGCCAAAACCAAGAAGGCCTTGGACAGCGCCGCTGAGCTGGGCAAAATTATCGGCCCCGAACAGCGAAAGAAGCTGCTGGCCATCCTGGACCGCATTCTGGAGATCACCGGTAAGGTGGATACCATGGCCGGCGACGCCGCGGTCATCGTGTCGTCCGTGCGGCGCGGCCAGGGCACCGCTGGTGCCTTTGTCATGGACCGGGAGATCTATGAAGACGTCAAGGAGATGGTGCGCGATCTGAAGCGTAACCCCTGGAAGTTCTTCTGGAAGGAATAGGCTGAGGGTTTCGACCCCGCGAAACCATGCAAGACGAGCGGCTGCATATGATCGTCGGCCTGATCCTGCTCCCACTCATCGTGGCGGGGATCATCGGCGTGCTGATCATCGGAAGTCGGCCCCTGCGCCCCTCGGTGCACTTCTCCGTGGAGTTTGACTATGTGGGCCAACTGGCCGCCGGATCCAAGGTGAAGATGGCCAACATGGAGATCGGCAAGGTCAAGCACATCACCTTTGTCGACAAGGTCGTCAACGGCAAGCCGGTGCGGCGGGTGCGGGCGTACCTCTGGATCTACAAGCGCCATCAACACCAGGTCTACCGGAACTCCCAAGCCTTCATCGCATCGGCCAGCCTCATCGGAGAGCGCCACCTGGAACTGGCGGCGCCCGACATCGCGCCAGACAAGATCATTCAATCCGGGGACGTGCTCCAGGGAAAGTCCGCCTCCTACCTGGACCGGTTCCTCGCGCTGGGCTACCAGAACCTCGTGGTGGCCCAAGACCTCGCAGACACTCTCAAGCCTCACTGGAAGCGGCTGACCACCGGCCTGGCCACCGCCCAGAAGGAGCTCGAGCGACTGCGCGCGCACGAAACCCACATCCGCCTCCTGGTCAAGCGTGCCGAGGCGACGGCCCAGGACGCCAAGGGGAGCTACAGAACCCTGCAGGCCGCCACGGACGACTTCCGCGCTCTCAAGCGCCTGGAGTACAAATGGAAAGGTCTGGCGCGCCGCACCCGCAAGGGGGTGGGCCCACTGGTGAAGGATGTGGAGCGACTCATCACCCTGCTTGACTCCCTGGTGGTGGTCATGAAACAGCGCGCCGGGCCCGCCGTAAAGCTCATGCGCACCCGCGCCGACCGTATCGCCGCGCGGTTCAAGCGCATCGAGAAGTGGCTCGCGGTGGTACAGAAGTACGTGGAGACCGGCCGGGGCACCGTGGGAGCCTTCCTGAAGGAGCGCGAGCTCTGGGACGACTTCAAGGCCTCGGGCAAGATCATCCGCCAGAAAATCTGGCTCAACATCACCCGCCCCAAAAAGACCACCGTCAAGGGCCACCCCGCGCTCCCCTAAGGGTCGGGCCCTAAGGGTCGGGCCCTAAGGGTCGGGCCCTATCTACTCTTTGCTCAACACCTCGCCCGGGTCCATGCGCCCACTCTTTTTGTCCATGTGGTTGACCACCAGGCGGAATATGAACAGCGCCACCCCGGCGGTGAAGCCAACGCCGACGAAGTAGTACCAGATGTGGTGAGCATGAGAGTAGAAGAGCTCACGCTGGGCCGCGGTGAGATCGGAGATCTCCGCGATGTCGGCGAAGCGGGGCATCTGGAAAAACACATGGTCCCCACCGCCCTCGACGTGCACCAGATTCCGAAGGCCGTCGATGAGGGGCAGCTGTTTGGGGTTCGGGCAGTAGGCCTGCAGCATGAAGCCGGAGATGAAAAAGCCCACGAGGGCCGAGATGGCGCTGTGCATGTGGGAGAACCCCAGGTAGGTGCCCTCCTCACCCTTGGGCGCCTGGAGGGAGAAGTACTCCAGGAACCGCGGGGAGATGAAGCACTCGGCCAAACCCTGAAGAGCGATACCGACAATCATCATCACCGTGATGGGATGCAACACCGTCAGCCACACGTTCACCTCGGCGCCCGTGTACTGCACCAGGGTGGTGGAGAAGGCCATGGCCGCCGCGGAGAACGGCATGATCAGCATCCCCACCATGATGGAGGTCACCGCCCGACGCTTCTTCATGAGCTGGGTGACCAACACGACGAAGAGCACCACCACCAGCGGGTTCACGTTGGCCAGCCACTCAGGCTTGGCACCCTCCCCCAGCAGCCGGATGACGTACTTGGGCATGGTGGAGTACATCTGCATCTGGATCAGCCAGAACCCGGACACGATGATCGTGAGGACCATGAGCCGCACGTTGGTCAGGATGCGCCCGGCGGACGTGAGGATCTCACGCGCGGACTTGCGCTCCTCCTTGGCCTCGGTGGGCTTGAAGATCAGCAGGGCCACCAGGAGCGCCAGCACGGCCATGGCCGCCGAGAAAAAGTTCACGTACTCGAGGCCCACACCCTGCCGGATCCAAGGCACCACGGTCTTGCCGCCGAAGGCGCCGATGTTGACCACCCAGTAAAATAGCGAGTAGGCCCGGGCCCTATTGGCCGCGTTGGTGGTCTTGGCCACCGTCCCGGTAATGAGCGGCTTGATGAACGAGCCCCCCACCATGGCCATGGAGAGAAACAGAATCACCATGGGCTTGGAAGAGACAATCCCCAGGAAGAAGTACCCCACAGCGAGCAGCCCGAACGCGAGAATCAGCCCAGCCTTGAAGCCGATGCGGTCGGAGATACCGCCCACGAAGGGTGGCAGCAGGTACACGCCGCCGTAAAACAGCCCGGCCACAAAGCCCGTCTCCGTGTCCGAGAACCCGGCCACCCGGGTCAAGTACAGCGTCAGAACGATGAAGAACCCGTAGTAGGCCGCCCGCTCGCAAAGCTCCATCAGGTTTGCGAACCAGAAGGTCGAGGGGAACCGCCAGGTGGAACCCGGGGCCGATTCTTTGTCGGTGGTACGCTGCTCGTCGGGGGGGGTGTCTTTACTCATGTGCGCTCCTCGTGGAGCGGCACCATATCATGTGGATTGGTCTACTGGGCGCCGAAGATACCGCGGAGGTTCGTGGGCGTGGTTCCCAGCTCCAGGGCGATGGAAAAACCATCCACGAAGCGCCGGTTGCCCTCGCTGTCGAGGGCCTGGGTGCAATGCTCGATGACCACGGTGGCGTCCATGGTGTCCTGGACCATGGTGCCGTCGCCGTCGATGCAGGTGTCCACGGCTTCGATGGTGGGATCCCCGTCCAGGTTCAGATCCAGGAAGATCTCCACCCCGTCGTCGTCCACATCGATGTCCGGCGCGCGCACGTCGGACTTGCACCGGTAGTTTTCCATGTCGCCACAGTCATCATTGCTCTCGCAAAAAAGCAGCGGGAGCATCATCTCGACGCCGTCTCTCCGGGGCACGCAGATCCGTACGGTGGGCAGCGACAGCACCGCGCCCACCGACCCCACGATAATGTCGAGCAGGGTGGAGTTCTCGTCGCCGCCAAGGAAGTCCGCGGCGATGTTCGGTACCAGGTCCAGGCTCCGCCCCGAGAGGACTCCACCGAGCAGGCCGTCGGTCAGATGTAGCCCGTACTGGTCGATGGTCACGTCCGCAACGAGCATGGCGTTGGTGAGGTTCAGCTCCATGGGGCGCCCCTCCAGATCCACCACGAAGGAGAACCGGGACGGCCCGGCGTACAGCACGCCCCCCTCCACCCGGCCCGAGCGGAAGACGATCATCGCCTCGGACAGGTCCTCAGTGAGCCCCAGGGCGTCGATGGGGATGGTCTCGTCCACGCCGTCTTCAGTGATCATCGGGTTGCAGCCCTCATCAGCCTCGCCGTTGCAGTTGTTGTCGAAGCCGTCCCCGCAGATCTCCGCCTGGTCGGGGTGAATGAGCTGCGCATCCCAGTGATCCGGCGCGTCGGGCCAGTCCGACGGGATTCGGTCGTCGCAGTCGCCATCCTCCAGGGTGTAACCGTCACCGTCGTAGTCGGCCGTGTCCGTGGAGGGCGTGTAGTCCGTGCCGTCGAAGGTCTCGTCCGCCATGCCGTTGCAGTCGTTGTCCACGCCATCCCCCGGGATGTCCGTGGCGTTGGCGGGGGTGATGGTGGCGTCCCAGTCGTTGCAGTCCGCGTCCGTATCGCCCACGGCTCCGGCGGTGCGCTCCCCGTCGTCGTCCTGATCCGGCGCGAAGGTGCCCACCAGGAAAGTGAAGTTCACGCAGTCGTCGTCAACATCGGAGTCCAGCCCGAAAAACTCCATGGGGATGATGATCTCGGCCACCTCCATGGAGTCGTCGATGTAGGGGTTGGCGATGGAACCCAGGGGCCCCAGGAGGTTGTCCGTGTCTCCGTCGAAGTCCAGGTCGATGCCCCGCGAAGGCGAGGCAATGCCCAGGTGATTCACCAGGGTCTGGTGGCTGCCGCCAAAGACCGGAACGGGGTCGTCCTGACAGTCACCGATATACACGTCCGGGCGCACAATGGCGTCCGAGCCCGCATCCAAATTGTTGTTGTCTCCAGGGCTGTCGTCGCCACAGCCAACGGCGAAAAGTACCGGAACGGCGACCAACAGGGAAACCAGCGCAATCTTCATAGGACTCTCCTTCTATCAGTATGAACTACTTACAAGTGTAGACTCTAGCTCAGCATAGGTCGAATTGACGAGTCCGGTCAAGGAGTCGGGCGGTCGTAGCACGCCTGATCACTCTCCATCGGGCCAACAGCAGAAACAGATGTGCTACCTAAGACGCGCTACGTTGTATATACTCTCCGAACCTTTAACGTCATCTCTCAGGAGGCATACAACGATGAAAGTCCTAAGTGGCTTGATGGCAAGCATCATGCTCGTGACCCTGGCCGCCGCCGGCTGCGGCATCCCCGAAGAACAGCACAACAAGGCGCTGGCAAAAAACAAAAAGCTCCAGCGAGAGCTCAACGAGCTCAAGCTCCTGTCGGAGAAGCAGCAGGGGCAGCTCTCCGCCCTCGAGACCGACCTCAAGAAGGTGAGAGACAGCTTCGAGTCCCGGCTCGCCGCCAAGAAGGCTGAGCTGGCCCGTAAGCTGGCCGAGCTGGCCATCGCCAAGCAGGCCGCCGAGGAGCTGGCCAAGATCAAGAAGGAGCTGGCCGCGCAAAAGGCGCTGCAGGATCAGCTCAAGCAGCAGTTCCAGGCCATGATCTCGGCCGGGAAGCTTCAGCTGGTCAACATCAATGGTCGCCTGGTGATCAAGATGGCCTCAAAGATCCTCTTCAAGTCCGGGCGAGCCAAAACCTCGAGGAAAGGCTCGGGCACCCTCAAATCCATCGCCGGGATCCTGAAAAAAATCGACCGGCACTTCCAGGTGGCCGGTCACACGGACAACGTGCCCATGAAGAGCCGTAGGTTCAAGGACAACTGGGCCCTGTCCGCCCGCCGGGCCGCGGTGGTCGTGCGCCTGCTCGAGAAGGCCGGGGTCCCCGGAAACCGACTCAGCGCCGCCGGCTTCAGCCAGTTCCAGCCCGTCGCCTCCAACAACACCAAGGTGGGCAAAGCCAACAACCGCCGCATCGAGATCACCCTCCTTCCCTCCATCCCCGGCCAAGTCAAAGACTAAACCTGGCCCCCTGGCTCGCGATCCTGCGCGATATCCTTCGTAAGCTCCTGCGGTGCGTGCTCGCGTACTCAAGTACGCTCCGCGCGCTCCTCGTCGCTTCCTCGGCTATCGCTGGTCTCACGAGCCAGGCAGCCAGGTTTCCCCATTTTGGCGAAGAGGGGAAAAGTATATATCTCCCGGCAAAGCCTCGGGGACTCCGATTAGATGCTAGCGGCATTTCCAGCGGCCTACTGTGATGGGCTGGGGCGCTCCGGGCACCGCGCTGGTTTGTTGGGGGGGGGTCCAGGAGACCAGGAATCCCTGTGGTGACGCCACCACGCCGCCAAGGCGGCCCACGGTGGCCAGGACCGCGGGGCTCGCGGCCAGGCGTCCATCCCGCTTGTATTCCACCGCCATGAGGCGGCGACCGGCCACGCCGCGCACCGCGGCCTCCAGGGCCACCACCACCAGGTGCCGTCGGGTGGGCACCAGCCACACCGGGCACAACCAGGCCGGCGTGCGGCCCACCCGGAAGGGCAGGTCCAGGTCCACGGCCGGGCCAGCATACCGCCCCGAAGCGTCGAACCCCACCAACACCGCGCCGCCCCGACCGTCCGCCCGCCGCCCCACCGTCAGCGTGGTAAAACGTCGCGCTGTCCGGGCAATGACCGTGCACAGGGGATCCAACATCCCGTGTCCCCGACGCAACGCCACCCGGAGCGCCGGCCCCAGGGGGGCAGCCTGGGCGTCAAGCCGGGCGAAGTGCAGATGTTGCAAGGTGGTGACCGCCACCGCGTACCCACTGGGCCCGCCCCACAAAGCCGGCGAGCCATAAGCGCCGCCCAGGAGGTCGTCGGCCAGCAGCCGCACCCGGGACAAGGGGCGCCCGTGGTCGCGCGCGAATCGCAGCAGGGATACCCGGTGTCCCTGGTCGGCCACCGACAACCAGGCCGGCTGCGGAACCACGGCGAAGCGTCTGGGCGCTACCCGTCGGGCGTGGGCCAGCACCAGCCGGGCCGGACCCTGGCGCCGTAAATGGGATCCCAGGGGCTGCACCAGTTGGTCCCCGTCGCTGCCGTATAGCAGGATCGCGCCAGACGGAGCGCTCCGAACCACGAAGGGCTCACCGAGGTCCCAGTGAGTCACCTTCACCCCGGTCTCCGTCACCGCTCCGGAGGCAAGCCCCTCGGGTGTGAGTCGCTGCAAGGCGATGGAGTCGGCGCCGCAGGTCGGAGTGGCCGCCGCGCAGTCCCGACGCCAGGCCACCATGGGTTCACCCCGCACCAGGGCCAGACTATGCGCCACCGCTCCGGCCCGCTGACCCACCACCTCCCGCTGGCCCCGGGCGAGGCAGGTATTGTAAGACGCCCCACCCCGGGCGCGGCCCCCCCCCGTAAGCTTTCTGTCCAGGTCCAAGACCGGGAGTCGGATCAGGGGCAACTTCGCCAGCGGACTGCGCTCGAGGTGTAGTCCCAGCTTTCGCCGCGCCAGCACGGCCAGTCGATCCAGGGCGTCGAGCTGCTCGGCGGCCGGACCCCCGGGATCAAGGGCGTCTTCCATCTCATCGTTGATGGCGACAATGGCGACCAGGGCCTCACAGGCGCGGCGCCGCTCGCGATCCCGTCTATCCTGCGCAACCAGTCCCTCACCCCGGCCTCCGCGACAGGCGCGGCGGGCCGCGTGTTCCAGACGTCTCATCCCCAACCGTAGCCGACCGATAGCCCGCCTGGCCCGGGGACGTTGGCCGGCCAGGAGCCCCGCCAGGGCCTCTCCCTGGGCCAGGCGCACCCCAGTGGTTTCCAGGGAACCCGACGCCACAACTTCCGGAGTGCCAAAATTCACGAGGCGGGTACGATCCCCGCAGCCCGCCAGGAGCATCACTGCCGAGAGCGCCAAAGGGAGCTCAAATCTCATCCGCCAATTGTGGCTCTGCCTGGCCAGCGGTGTCAAACAGCCCACCGGAATCGAATCCGCAAATCACCCAGTCTTGACGAAACACTATGTGGAAAACCTGTGGAAAACTCGTGGGAAACCTTCTGGTTCGCCCAGAGCACCACCCCAAAAAGATCCCCAGTCCCCCTCGGGTGGGCCGCGAGGTTGACTCTCCTGGTCACAGGGACTACACAAAGAGGACGGTAGAAAATGGAGGCCAAACCTCAAGGTGAGCCAACAGAATCTCTGTCCGCGCTGTAATAGCGTGATCCCACCCCTGGCCAGCGGGTGTGTGCATTGTGGCCCGCCCGCTGCGGTGGACATGCGCTTCAATGTGGTCAAGGCGGGAGAGCCCTTCCACGCCGCTGCCAACGCGATGGCGCCGGTATCGGTCGGGTTGCCGGCGGACGTACTGACCATCGGCGAGAGTGACCAGGTCTGGTACTGTCGCATTGGTGGCCAGAATGTTGGGCCAGTCACGGCGGAGGAGATCCGCGGAGCCTTTGCCAAAGGCCAGATCGACGGCCAGGCCTCCGTGGGCATCCAGGGAAAGCAGGATTGGTTCCCCATCCGCTCCCTACCTCAGTTTTCGGACCTCCTCACCGGCATCGGCCCCGCACCCACCTCGCGGCCGCTGCCCCTGCAGACACCCGTTGCTGCGGACTTGCCGCTCCCCAATACGGCCCCCCAACGACCGGCGCCCGCGAACCGACCTCCCCTGGTCCGTCCGGCCAATACGGCCCCCGTAGCGCCCACCCCGGTAGCGAGCCCCAATCGGGACGACAAAACCGAGATCGTGCCTCCCCTACCTCCCCCGGGACCGATGCCCGGCGCCCAGTACGCCACGCCGGTTCCGTCACGTAACCTTCCTCCGCCCATGGCGGTGCTCCAGGACGAGATCAGGCGCCTCCGACGCCTGGCCCTGATCCTGGGATTCGTAGCCGGTTCGCTCTTCATTGCCACCGCCGCCCTGCTGGGTCTCCTCGCCGCAGGCTAGCTGATATGCTGTCCCCGGCCTACGGGGGTTCGCATGTTTTTTGAAACCGATCCCATCTTTGCGGACTACTAGGTACCAGGAGCACACACACAGGTCTCATGGCTGAGACAAGGATCACAGATGCCGACCTCTCTAGACGCTGCCGCCAGGGTGACCCCGAAGCGTGGCGGATTCTCATCCGTCGCTGTTCGCCCCTGGTGTACCGGGTGGCCCTGCGTATGGTCGCCGGGCCGGCGGAGGCCGAAGACGTGTGTCAGGAGGTGTTCATGAAAATTCACAGCGCCTTCGATACGTTCGATCCCACACGGCCCCTGTCACCCTGGGTGGGACGCATCACCTACAACACCTGCCTACGTAGGCTCAAGGGTGTGGCCCGGGCGGGCGTCCCCACGGAGCCGTCCCGTTTCGACTGGATGGAAGACGACCGACAGCCCGGCCCCGAGGTCATGGCGGCACGGTCCGAGGCCGGAGATCTCCTGCTCGAAGCCATGGACCGGCTCGCCGCCCAGGATCGGGCGCTGCTCACCATGCGGTACCGGGAGGGGCTCTCGGACACAGAGGTGGCCGAAGCCACGGGGATGCCCGTAAACACTGTGAAGACGAGAATTTTTCGGGCGCGCAGACTGCTCAAGAAACGGCTCGCACCCCAACTGAAGGACGAATAGATGCGACGGCCGGACGAATCAAACGATCTCAATGCGCTGAGCGAGTCCGAGCAACTCGAGATCCTGGTGGAGTCCTACCTCGACGGGCTGCTCTCCCCCGAGGAGACGGCTCTGTTCGAGCGACGGCTCCTGGAGCCGGCCGTGGCCGAAGCCTTTCGGGAAGCGCTGATGCTCCGCGCGCTCCTGGCCAACATGCCCCCGGATCAACCGCCACAAGAGCTGGTGGCTGCTCTGGAGGCGGCGCTGGTGGCGGACGTGCGCCTGGCACGAAAAGCCGCGCGGATGCCGCGACTCCGGGCAGCCCTGTCGGGCATGAGCTGGATGGTTCGAGGGCCGGCCCAGGCCATTGGGGCCGCCGGCACCTCCTCGGGTGAGCTGGGAAGTCCCCTACGCGATGGACTGTCCACCATGCGATACGCCCTGGGCCCCCTGGCTGCAGGTGGAGGAGTACGCGCCAAACAGGACCGGGCTCGGCCCTGGTGGCGACGCGCCCTTGCCCGTGGACTCCGCCGCAAAGCGAAGGAGGGCAGGTAGCCCCATGCTGTCCCTGATTCACTCCACCGCCACCGTCGTGGTCTTTGCCTCGGCGATATCCACCGCGGGCCTGGTGCTGATGTGGATCGCCGTTGGGTTGGGGGCTGTGCTCGCTCTGCTCGTGCTGGTTCCCATCCACGTGCGGGCCAACGGCGGAATAGACGACCTGGACCTCACGGGCCAGGCTCAAATCCGTTGGGCATGGGGGGTGATCTCGCTGCGGATGACCCGGGAACGGGGCACCACTATCCACCTCCTCGGTCTACGGATCTGGACCCTGGGCCAAGGAGGACTCGACGATAAGCCCCGTGAAAAACCCAAAGCCCCGAAGAAACGGGCCAAAGGGTGGTTCCCGTGGTTGGTCCAGCACCGCCACACCGGGCTGCGGTTCGTGAAACGACTGATCCATACCCTACGATTGCAAATCCATTTACAGGGTGTGGTGGGCCTGGATGATCCCACCGCCACGGCCCTGATGAACAGAATGCTATGGGAGCTCAACCGCGCCTCTCCGTCGCTCCGCTTGCAGGTGGAACCGGATTGGTTGGACGAGCGGGTACAGCTCGACGGCAGCCTGACTGCGCGGATCTGGCTGGCGCATATGGGCTTGGTGCTACTGGGCGGACTGATCCACCGTGATACGAGACAAATGATACGCACCGTTCCACGCGCGGCACGGTGAGGAGGACAACGATGAAAGACTTCAGGGAAATCTTTGCAGCAGTGAGTGACCGTGTGGCCAGCCTGGCCAAGAGCAACGCAGTGGTGGCCAAGCCCATCTCCGTGGGAGACCGGCACGTCATCCCCCTATGCGAGCTGAGCGTTGGCTTCGGAGGAGGAGGAGGCGTCGGTGAGGGCGAAGCGATCAAGCCCGGGGACGATCTGATGACCGGCTCGGGTGGAGGCGCCGGTGGAGCGGCCAAGGCCACTCCGGTGGCAGTGGTGGTGATCGAAAACGGCAAGGTGCATATCCAGCACCTGGGACAGTAGGAGAGCACACATGCAACACGTAAAAGAGCTACTGGACCTGGTAATCGGCAAGTTGGAGACCGTGGCCCAAAGCGACGCCGTGGTGGGTGAGCCCATCGAGCTGGGCGGGGTCACCCTGGTGCCCCTCACGCGAATCAACCTGGGCTTCGGCGTAGGGGGAGGGGAGGGTGAGGGGCAGGGGTTCGGACCCGGTCCACACGGCCCAAAAAAGCGGGTGGGCGGTGCCCAGGGCAAGGGCGTCGGCGGCGGCACAGGCGGCGCGGCCAAGGTCCGGCCCGTGGGGGTGGCGATCTTCAGCGCCGATGGCGTGGAGATCCTGCCCATCAAGGACAAAAAGGGGCTGATGGACCGGCTCTTCGACAAGATCCCCGAATTGGTGGAGATGGTCAAAGAGGCCACCGAAGGCATGGACAAGTCGACCAACTGACCGGCCAACTGACTGGTTAACTGGCTGGTTAACTGGCTGGCGAGTCCGCCGGATTCTCAGTCAGTGAGGGCGACTACCCGCCAGCGATCCTTTTCGGGCGCCAACACAACGATGAGCCCACCCCGACGAAACCGCCCGAAGGCGACCACCAGATCCTTGCCGTGCAGCTTCAACCGAGCCGGCGGCGGACCGAAGATCCGCCGGGCCTGCGCCAACGTCAGCACCGCCACCTTTCGCAACCGCCTGCGGACCTTCATCCGGGCCAGGACCTGACGCAACCGCTTGAGTACGGCTTTTTCCCCCTTCACCTGGTGACCGTCGAAGTCCACGGTGGCCGCGCACAAGGGCGCCGCGGTCTTCAGATCGCGATCCACCAGCGCCCTCAGGAAAGTCTTGGCCACCAACACCGCGAGCAGGGGGATCTTCTTCGGTGCAACCCGGGGCCCGGCGGCCCGGGCATGGTCACCCGAGGTTGTCACACCGCCCACCGCGACCACCGCGACCACCATTGAGAACAAGATGCGTTTCATCGTACCCCCCAATTGTTACTTTCCGTACCTCCCGTGGTCAACCTAAGGACCCGCTCGGATATTAGTTGTCCAGTGCAGGGCGTCGAGGCGCCCGGCTCGCGAGGCACGACGAGGCGCATACTTATTGATATGCAACGAGAAGTAACGAAGCGAGCCAGCGATGCATCGGCGGCTTGAGTGATCAAGTAATATTCGATCGGGTCCTAAGGCGATATCCTCGGCTTCCTACGAATTAATTTGAACCCTTTCCCGTCCAGGGCCTATGATCCCAGCCCACCGGCATAGTACCATCCGGGCCCGAGTACCATCCGGGCCCGGGTTGCCGTACTGCCAAAAGTGATGCCATTTACGATACCAATAGCGATGCCCCTATGACCCAGACGGAAGATTCGAGGCGCGAGCCGCGCACCACCCCGAACCACCGCTGGCCCCGACGCATCGCTGATTGGCTTAGCTGCGGTCCCGTCGTCGGCGTGCTCATCGGCTTGGCCCTCTTCGTCCGGGGCGTTACGTCCCTTGGTGAGCTGAACTACCTGGGTCAGGGCACCGAGGAGGCCCGGCAGATCGCCATCCGGGTCTTTGGAGTTGACGTGGTCCGAGAACACCTCAAGCTCTTGGCTCTGTACCTGGGCCTCGGCTTGGCTGGAGGGCTCGCGGCCTCTGGCCTGTGCGCTCTACGGGATCACCTCCGTGGGCGGCGGCCCCGGTCCCGCCTCTGGCGCATGGGGCGGTACGCGCTGGTGATAAGCGGCCTGCATCTATTTCTGTTCGCCCGGTCCGTGGTGGTCTATCCACAGCTCTACGCCGAGTACTTCTACGACAAGGGCGGGTTTAAGAAACAAATGCAGATGGTGCTCACCGACACCTTCTCGCCGGGCCTGATGGACGGCCTGATGCTGCTGGCGCTGACCCTTTTTGTGCTCCTGCCCCTGGTGGGCACCCTCCGCTCCGGGGGCTGGTCCTGGCGACCACCGCCCCTTCGACGCCTGGCGGGCTGGGGGACCTCCCTGGGCCTCATCACCGTGGCCCTGGTGAGCCTCGCCGTGGCCACCGGTCCCCGGGTCGCGCACGACAACAAAGGCCCCAACGTGCTGATTATCGCCGTGGACAGTCTGCGGGCGGATCGCCTCTACCAGGATCGGTACCGCCGGGTGGCCCCGCGACTCCATCGGTTCACGAAAAAGAGCGCACGCTTCTCGCGCGCCTACGTCACCCTGGCCCGGACGTTCCCCTCCTGGCTGAACTTTCTGTCAGGACAAGAGCCCCACACCCACGGCATCCGGCATATGTTCCCCACCTGGCGAGCCCGGCGGCGGGCGGGGATGACCCTACCGCTTCACCTTCGGCGGGCGGGCTACGAAACCGCCGTGGTCTCCGACTACGCCGGTGAGATCTTCGGCCGTATCCCCATGGGCTTCCACCACCGGGAGGTCTCCTCCTTCTCCTTTTACGAGATCATACGGCAGCGGGTGCTCAAGGCTCATGCCCACCTGATGCCCTACCTTTCCACGGGCCTGGGGCGCCGCCTGGCGCCGCCCATGGCGGGAATGCCGGAAAACTCCGACCCGCACATCATGGCCCGGCAGGTCAACCGCATGCTCACCCGGGTGGCCCGAAAGAAGCGCTTTTTCATGGTGGCCTTCTTCTCCGCGTCGCACTTCCCCTACTCGGCGCCCTATCCCTACTACCAGCGGTTCACCTCTCGCAGCTACACCGGACGCTTCCGCTACCACAAGCAGCTCCTGCTCAATGAGGGCCCCCCCACCACCACGGACATCAAGCATATGCGGCAGCTCTACGACGGTACCGTCGCCGCCGCCGACGACGCCATAGGCCGAGTCCTGGATCACCTCCACACCCTCGGCATTGCCGACAAGACCATCGTAGTGCTGACCGCCGATCACGGAGAAAACCTGTATGAGCCCACCCTCGGCATGGGCCACGGAGACCACCTACGGGGCGAGGTGGCCACCAGGGTACCCCTGGTGATCTACGATCCCGTGAACCGCACCGCCCCCCGACGGGTAAGCTCCATCGTACGGGACGTGGACCTGGCGCCCACCCTGGCCGCCCTGGTGGGCAAGCCCATGAAGAACGCCATGGCCGGGCGGAGCCTGCGTCCCCTCATGCAGGGCAAACCCGCCCGAGGCGACCGCGCCGCCTTCATGGAGACCGGCCTGTGGTTCACCCCCAAGCCGCAAGGCGTCGCGGCGAACCTGCGCATGAACTATCCGCCCGCGCTCAGTGGCCTGGTGCGCCTGGACGAGAAGCGACGGGGAGACCTTGTGCTCAACGACCGCTACCGATCCATTGTGGTGGCCGCCAAGCACAGGGCCATCCGCACCGGGCGGTGGAAGCTGATCTATGTCCCCCTTGTCCAGGGCGTGCGCCACCTGCTGTTCGACGTCAAGGTCGATCCGAACTGCACTCGGAATGTGGCCGCCAGCCACCCCCAGGTGACGGCACGGCTGGCCAAGCGGCTCGCACGTTGGATGCGCGGCGAGCCGGGCTCAATGCAAGTGGGTGACTACGTGCTGCCCGGACCCCAAGGAAAGAAACCATGACCGCCCGGATCGTCTGGAGCGTGAGTCGCTCCGTCGCGCCCTATCTGCTCGGTCTGGCGACCGTGGGGCTGCTGTTGACGGTGGGGCGCCTGCCGGATCTGCCTCCACCGTGCCCCAAACCCGTCACCGACACCGCACTGACGGCCCACCGGCAACGCCACACCATCGACCCGGCGAAAGTGGGCAAGGGTACCACCGAGGCCATCGCCATTCGTCTGCTGGATCATCTGAAGACTGCCACGCGGGTCCACCCGCGGCTGGTCCGTTCCTATCAACGACTCGCCCGAGGCAACGGCGCGCCGGGGCACTGGCGCCACTACATCGATCCCTGGTCCCGTCTGCCGGCGCCACTCCAGCCCCTGAGAGTCCAGATGAACTTCGCTTTCCAGGACGTCCGCGCCTATGCCCACCCCGAGGGCTGGACCCGCCCTGTAGCCCGGCGGGCCAGGAGAACCACCAACAAGCGCGCTCGTAAACGCCCGCCCCGGCGACAGTTCGGTCGGGACAGGGGAATGAACAAGACCCCTGGGGTCAACGAAACGCGGCTGAGCCTATTCGCACCCACCCCGGCGGCCTTCACCTTCCGCGTGGCGCTGGACCAGCGCGCCGCGCTTACCTTCGGTGCCGGAGTGCCCGTAAACTCCACCCGGGGACCGGTCACATTCCAGGTGGAGGTGGCCACGGGCAAAGATCCCGCCAAGGTCGTCGCCGAGCTGACCGTAACCGGGGCTCAGCGCCACCAGTGGCACGACCGACGCGTGGACCTGTCGGCCTGGCAGGGCCAGGAGATCCAGCTTACTCTGCGCACCAAGGGGCCCCGGAACGCCTTTGCCTTCTGGTCAAATCCGGTGATCTGGAAGGCCGGAGCTGCCCGCCCCGGCAAGAACGTGATCTTCATCCTCGTCGACACCCTGCGGGCCGACGGCGTGCGGGCCGTGACCGGGAAACACGCCATCACGCCACACATGGATGGTCTTGCCAAGCGCGGCGTGACGTTCACCAAGTGCTTCTCCATGGCGAGCTGGACCCGATCCTCCCTGCTCGGGATATTCGCCAGCGAGCACGTCACCCGCGTAGACCCCCAGCTGAACACCCAATTCAAGCTCCACCACCGCTTCCGCAAACAGATATACAAACGGTGGCCACGGCTTCTGACCTGGCACCTGAAAAAACAAGGGTATTGGCTCGAGGCAATCGGAAACAACTTCTTTCTGCCGTCCTACACCCCCATCGGCTTCGACCGGGGCTTCGACCACGTCACCGATATCCGCGCCCACATCCACGACACTCCGGCCATCACCCGGGGCGCGATCCGGTTTCTACGCGCCCACCGGGACAGGCCGTTCTTTTTGTACCTGCACTATGATGGACCCCATTCGCCCTACTGGAGCCCCAAGGGCTACCGCGTAAAGGGTGCCCGGCCTCCGGGCGGCCCACACGACCGCCGCTTCGAGGAGTACCTGGGAGAGAGCCGCTGGACCGACAGCAACCTCGAGCCGCTCTTCACCGAGCTCAAGAAGCTGGGGCTCAACAAAAACACGGTGGTCGTGCTCACCGCCGACCACGGCGAGGTGTTCCACCGGGCCCACGACTACCTGGTGGGCCGCCGCAAGAAAAACCGCACCCTGCACCATCATGGATGGTCCGTCTACGAGGAGGTGCTGCACGTCCCGCTGATCATCACCGCGCCCGGAATTCGGGCAGGACGACGCATCACCGCACCGGTGAGCCACATCGATCTGGCGCCCACCCTGCTGGACCTGGCCGGGGTGGTCCCCATGGAGGGCACCATGGGTCGCAGCCTGACCCCGGCGATTCTGCACAACAAGAAGATCGACCTCCGCCCCATCGCAGCGGTGGCGCGCTGGTCCTACGGCTTGCGAAAAGGACACTGGCGCTACATCCACCGGTTCGGCGCCGGACGAATTCTGCGCAATCCTTCCAAACCAAAGCGCACCACTCATGTCTCCGACGAGCTGTATGATCTGAAGTCCGACCCCGACGAGACCAAGAACCTCGCCCGCGCCCGGCCGCAGCTCACCCGGAACCTGCGCAAGGAGCTCTTCTCCATCGTTTTGGGTAGCGGCGGCAAGGGCGGTCACAACACCCCGCGAGTCCAGTCGAGCCCGAACGTCTTCACCAAACCGGGGTTGCGATTGAGCCTTCGGCTCTGGGGCGGGCAGGGAAACCACAAGATCACGGGCAGCCTCTGGTGCCCGGGCACAGTGGTGGTACGGAACCTGCGAGGCCCCTCGTCCCATGCGACCTACCGGACCAGGGGTCGGGTGGACGTGCTGCTGGGGTACCACGACGGCAACCCCGCCGAAGTGGAGCTCGCCTTCGTGGGCTGCGCCCCGTCCACCATCAGGCTGGACCTGCGGCTGGACGGCAAGCCCCTGCGGGGTGAACAAGTGGCAGTGGGCCCGGTGTCCCTGCGTCTGATGCCAAAGCCCACCCGCCTGCCCTCCACGAGCCTTCGGGCCTTCGTGAGCCATCGGCCGCCCCCGCTGCTGCCATCAACAACGCCGCGCTTGCACCTGTGGCTGGGCTCGACCTACGAGGGCGATCTGAACCTGGATGACGGCGCAGGCTCGGCGGCACGCCTGGCCGACAAGATGCTGCGTGACGCCGGCTACTCCAAGGGATCGGCCCGACCCCGGCCCCGGCCCCGGCCCCGGCCCCGGCCCCGGCCCAAATCTCGCTGAGTTGACAGCCGTCCCCCGACCCATCGTATACTGATGACCCTACAACCATTGGAGGTCGCGCCGTGACGCGCCGTATTCTATTCCCAATCCCCATGATGCTTCTGGCTGGGATCTTACTCATATCTTGCCTGGACGAGCCCAGCAACGGCGACGACGCCGGATTGAACAACAACAGCACGATTCCCGACGCCGCGGTGGACTCCGAGGTCACACCCGACGCGGCGATGACCTGTCAGTCGGATGATCTCGTCTCTCAGCTCACCTGCGGTAGCGGCAGGAAGTGCACCCTCATCGACGACGAAAACCACGTGGGCTGCGCGTCCACGGGCTTCACCCCCGCCTACGCGTCCTGCACGGAGTCGCGCCCCGATGACTGCGCCCTGGCCACTCTGTGCAGCAATGCGGACGACTCCACTCGCTTCGTCTGTCTGCCCTTCTGCGAAGAACTGAACTCCGCGTGCCTAAACGGCAAATGTAGCCACGTCATCTCCCTGGCGGGGGGCGGTTCGGCCTACCTGTGCGCACCGGCTGACGAGTGTGATCCGGTCACAAACGGTGGCTGCAACCTGGATCAGTACTGCTACCTCGACCGGACAGGTGGCGGACTCACCTTCTGCGTGGACACCCAAGGCACTGGCACAGCGGGACAGTCGTGCACCGACGACTACGCCTGCGTACTTGGCCAGACGTGCTTTGGTCCCATAGGCACCGGCACCTGCACCCCGCTGTGCCACGCCGGCAACGACTCCGATTGCGATCCGGGCGTCAGCTGCTCCCAGATACCCAACACCGACTACGGCCTCTGCTTTAACTAAACCAATAAACTTAGGTGGGGCTAGAAGTAGAGCAGCCGGTTCAGGTTCTCTTTTTCCCAGCGTTCGGAGGCGTCAGCCCATTCGAAGGTACGCTCCTGGGCCTTGAAGGCGGGGGTGTGGAAATGGTGGCGCCCGTTGACCACGGGGATCTCGTGCACCTGGTGTAGCATCTCGTGGAAGACCACCGCCTCCACGAAAAAACGCGGAACGAAGGATCGGTCCAGGGAGTTGTGGATGCGGATCAGCTGATCCTCCACGGAGTAGGACCCCATGTTGACGCTGCCGTGTCGCCGGGCGGGCCCTCGGAGGCGCCGACCCCAGGTGATGTCCGCCTCGATTCGGCCACCGAAGTAGCGCTGGTTCAAGGCGTGGAAGATCTCCTCGAGGTCGAAGAACTGGCCTCCGGGAATGAGCGTAATCTTGCGTACGCGGGGCGGTAGGGAGTGCCGGATCTTATCCTGGTGCTTGTCGATGTACACATTGATCGTAGCTGACGCCTCGGTGTCGTTCCGGGCGATGTACCGAGCCAACGCTCTTACGATGCCCACCTCGGCGTCCACGAACATGTGGTGCAGACGCGCCTCGAAGGTTCCCTTTCCACGCTTGACCGAGATGATGCTGTAGCGGTTGTCGGTGACCGTCACCTGCAGCTCCCCACGCAAATGCGCACCGATGCGTCGCTGGAGCCGGAGGCGAGCCGCCTCGTCAATCTTCCGCACCAGGGGAAGCTGACCCTGCCGCGGATCCATCACGGCTACCCCGAAAGAATTGCGTGGAGCCCGTCTGCGCTGGGGGACCAGCGCTCCGGGCGGGGACGCGGGCACCCTACCGTTGAATCCGAACAGCATCTGTTCGTTCGTAGCCTGCCTCAAACGGGAAACCTCGATAACGTTGATAAATAGTTTAAAATCAATGCGTTAACTAGAAAGAGTTTCTCTTTCTGAGCCTGTTGAGTCTACTGCGAAACCCCCTTTCGGGCAAATTTCAGCATCTGCTCAAAAAAGAGGCTGATTTTGGGATGTCTGGGAGGGAATCCCTGAAGCGATCATCAAGGGATTGTGGAAAAAAAAGCGAAATCCCGGCGATCAGGGCGTAAGGCTTAGGGCTTGAACAGGCTGGTTGCCCTTACTCGTCCTCGTCCTCGTCACCGCCGCCCACGAAGTATCGCCGACGCGGAGGCCGACGCGGTCTGACCCGCATGGCCCTCCGTCGGGGCGGGGTGTACCGCCGACGGGGCGGGGTGTACCGCCGACGACGCGCGACGTAACGCCGGGGCGCGACGTAACGCCGCATGGGCGTCGCGACCGCAGTCCCACCGCCACTGTTCTGTAAATAGAACGTCGCCTTCTTGTGCCACTTGTTGGAAGCGGGCACCATGCGGCGAACCTGCCTCCATAGGGTCTTGGCCTTGGAGAGGTTTTTGCCCCGCGCGACGTAGCCTTCCTCCAAGATACGCTTGGCCTGGGCGCTCAGTTGTTCCCGCAGCCGGTCCAGGCCGAGGCTACCGTACTGGGCGGCCTGGTTCACCGCAGCGTAGCAGGCGCCGTACTTGCCCTGGGAAAGCAGCATCGACGCCCGAACCCTGGCCACTCGGAAGAGCTTGCCCTTGATCATCGCCTGGTGCGCACCGCCAAAGCCGGCATCGTGGGCCAGAGCGTTTCTGTACTGAACAATGGCGCCGGCCCGGTCCGAGGAAATCTTGGCGTCGCCACTTTTGAGGGCCGTAGACAGGGCAGACATGGTCCCGGCGAGCTTCTGAAGCTTCTTGCCCGCAGCCCCCGCGCGCTTGGTGGCGATGCGGTTGATCTCCCGCACTGCCCCGGCAAAGTCCTGGGCCTGATAGAGTGTCTTGGCGCTGGCGGGCATGCCCCCGTAGCTTCCGGAAGTCACCACCGGGCCCCCTGCAGGATCCACCAAGGCAGCCGGATCGTCTTTGTCCGCCAAAATACGGTCCAGCTCGGGATCGGGCTTTGCCGTGGGTGGCGCGCCGCCGAGCTCCGCCCGGATTTTCTGGGCCGGGTAGGCGTCAGGTGCGATCTTCAGAGCCTCCAGTATCTTCTCCATGGCCCGGGCACGTGTCTTCTTCTTCCTGCTCTTGGCCATCTCTCGGGCATCGGCCACCAGGGGCGCCGCCTTCATGAACCGCACCCGCCGGGCCAGACGCCTGGCCGCCTTACAAGTAGGAATTTCGACTTTGCAGGTGCCCTTATCTACGAAGCGCTTGTCCTCCAGGAAGTCCTCGCTGATGCGCAGCTCCGCCCGCACCAGCTTGCCCGCTCGAATGGCCTGCCGCGCTTTCTCGAGCACGGTGTTGGCCTTGATGTTGTTCTCCACGAAGGTGGCGTTGTCGTTGTAGACCTTGCTCTGGGGATCGTGCGCCTGCAGCTTTTTGAGCAGCACCAGGGCCTTGGTCCATCGCTTGGCCTTAATGTGGGCCGAGGCTTGGTTGAACACTTGCTCCGGGGTGGGCCCCTGTGGATCGTTCGCTACGGTCTTGGTCTTGCCCTTCTTGGACCCGGAGGGCCCCATGAACGAGGTGATGATGCCGACGAACAACAAGAACCCGAACAACCCCACCACGCCGAAGAAGATACGCTTCTTCGGTTTGGTGTCCGTCATCTTGGCGTAGATCGCCTTGAAGCCCTCGCCCGAGACCTTGACCTTCACCTTGACCTGAACGTCCGGCACCTCCGCGCCGGCATCCAGGGGCAGATCCGCCGAGACCTCCATGTTGGGCGGCGCCAGAGGCAATACCTGGGCCGTCTGGTTGGCGTTGAGGATAGCCTGCGGAATGGCGGGCTCCGCAGATACCTGCCCGTTAACGGCCAGACCACCTCCCTGGTCGACAGGGACCGCGGCCACGGCCACGGGCTGCGCTGCAGGGGGGGCGGCCACGGGCTGCGCTGCAGGGGCCGGCGTGTGCGCCGGAACCCCGGCCTGTGCAACCGGGGCGGCGACCTGCATGGCGGGCGCTGCAGCCTGGGCCGGTTGCCCTCCGATCTCGAACTGTAACTCCGTCTTGCCCAACCCGATGATGTCGCCGTGGTTCAGCGTCTGGGTCCTCACCCGTACGGCATTGATTTTGGTGCCGTTACCGCTGCCCTGATCCGTAACCGATACGTTCCTGCCGTCAAAATTGAAGGCGCAGTGCCGTCGGGACACGGCGATGTCCGCCAACACCACGTCACAGTCAGCACCGCGACCGATGACGCCCTCCCCTAGAGGAAGCGCGAACACCCGCCCCATGTCGGCGCCGGATTTGACCCGGAGCACGGCAGCGGGCACTTCTTCGACGGGCACCGGCGGCTCAAAATGGGGCGCGAAGCCGGACTCGATGACCGTATTCTCCGCTTCGGGCATGGCCGAGGGATCAGTCTGCATTCCCTCACCCACCTCGGGCGCGGGCGCGGGCTCCGGCGGCAATGATGCCGGACGCTGGGGTGCTGGACGACGAGGAGCCGACCTGCGAGGCGGCGGTCCCTTGCCGGTGGGCCGGCGGGGAGGTCGACGCCCAGGCGTCGGTCGCGGTCGCGCTGGGCTCCGCTCATCGTAGCCCTTCGTCATATCTTGCGCCGAAGGCCCGCGAGGCGCACCCCTGGGAGCAGGCCCACGTGGCGCGCCCTTGGGAGCAGGCCCGCGAGGCACTGCCGCAGGACTGGGCCCGCGAGGCGCACCCCCGGGGCGAGGCCCGCGAGGCGCACCCTTTTCAGGGGGCCGACGGGCCGGTTGGCGGCGGCGTTGAGGACCGGACGGAGCCGGACCACGCGTTCTTCGAGGTGCATCAGCCATCACTATGAGAATATGGGATCTTTACAAGCCCGGCAAGGATCCCATCACGAAAAGCGCAACCTTTACTTTTGAACCCCTCACCCTCCAGAGCGTCGACTTTCGTCCCAAAGGGTTGGTCATGGGCACTTCTTCTGCGATTCGGGCCTACTGACCCATGGCTCCCAGGACCTCTCTAAGCTTGATAAATCGCGGATCCCGCGGGTTGGCTTTGAAGTACAGCAAGGTCTGCTGGAGCTGGGCCCGGGCCTGATCCGTCTGCCCGTACCGCCACTGACGCTGGGCGTCGAAGATCGCCGTCTTGTAGATCCGGGACAACTCCCTGTTGATGCGATCAATTTCGCGGGTGGCCACGGCGTACGTCGGCGGTTTACGGGGCAACTCTTCCAGATAGTCCCGGGCGCACTCATAGTTCGCGATGGATTTCTGTAGATTGGCCGGATCCACCTTGCGCTGATCGTAGGCGTTCTTGGCGTTGAAAAAACACTCCCTGGCCTTACCCTGGTTCGGCGCCGGAATGGCGGTCTCCCGAAGCTTCACGTAGGCGATCTCCCACATCTCCGAGCCGCTCTTATCGTTCTTGGTGTTGTCAAAGGTGACGAGGTTCTCTCCGTCCTTGAGCGCGGCGGGATCGATCACCTGACGCAGGCCGTAGTCGTACTTGTACGAAACAGCCCCCTGAACGCTGATTTTGCGGGTGGCCGGCACCGTACCGATGCGCTTGCCGTTGACGAGGATCACCACCTCTTCGGAGTCATCCACGCCCCAAGCGCCGTACTCAAGGGTCACCCGGAGCTTCTGCTTAGGCTTAACGTAGCGGAAGGTGACTTTGTCCCGGAAGTTCCGGTTATAGTTGCCGTAGCCGAAGGCCCAGTCCCAGTAGCCCTTGGCGTGATACTCATCGTAGTCGATGGCCTGCGCCGACATCTCCCGGGTGTCTGCCTGGCGCTTCTTTTTTCCTCCCATGCACTGCTTGCCCAACCCCGCCATGAGCAGCAGCAGGGCCATGGAGCCCCCCACCGCCATGAGCTTGCCCCGAGGAGTCTTCCACAGCTCGGCCAGCTGCTCCTTGGGGCCCCCGCTGACGCCGGAATGGTCCAAACGTGCCTTCTGCTTATCCGTAAGCCGAATGCGGGCCGTTTCGTCCCCCGACCGCGTCATGTCCAGGTTGGAGAACTGGACGGTGGCCTGGCCTATGCCCACGTAGTCTCCATCCCGCAGCACCTCGGGGCCCTCAATGAGCTCCCCGTTTAAGCGCGTACCGTTGGACGAACCCAGATCTTCCACCAGGTAGACCCCGCGCTTGCCATGGAGCCGGGCGTGCTGCCGAGAGATGCCCGGGTCTACGAGGATGACGTCGTTTTCATCTACCCGGCCGATCTTACAACGGGACTCGAAGTGATACTCCCGCCCTTGGGCCTGGCCGTCGATGACGGCGAGGAGGAACCCGTCTACCTTGTCCTTGTCCTTGCGCCCCTTGCGACCGCTTTTCCCGCGGGACCTTTTCAAAACTGGCCCCCGTACATGAGTCGGAAAACGATGGGACCGAACAGGATCATGAACACCGTGGGGAAGAAGCAGGCCACCAGGGGCATCAGCATCTTCACCGGCGCCTCGTTGGCCAGCTTCTCGGCGCGCTGGGTCCGATCGATGCGCATCTGCGTGGACTGGATGCGGAGGATCCGCCCCAGGCTGGTGCCCATGCGGTCGGCCTGGATCAGGTTCGTAACAAAGGCGGTGAGCACCGGCAGTTGCACGCGATCGGCCAGGTTCCGCAAGGCCTCTTCCCGGGTCTTGCCCAGCTTGATCTCACCCAGGGTGATGCCCAGCTCCTCCATGAGCGGCCCCGGCTTGCCCTTTTCCACCACCGTGGCGATGGCCGCCTGAAAGTCCAGCCCCGCCTCCACCGACAGGGTCAACAGATCGATGGCGTAGGGCAGGGTTCGCTGGATCTTGTGGTGACGCTTCTTGATCTGATCCGCCAGCCAGATGAACGGAAAGAGCCCACCGAACAGAGCAAAGAAAACTCCGGCGATGAGCGGCTTGTGGAGCAGGTTCATCACCAGGACGCCGAGCACTCCGAACAGGATAGCGCACAGCTCCATCATGGCGATGAAATCCTCGGCCACCATGTGCGGCTTGCCCATGGCCACGAAGCGTCGCCCCATCTTGCGCGCGAATCCCGCGCTCACCAGGGGCCGGTTCAACGCCCCGAGGCGACCGAGGACCACCTGGCCCCCGGAGCGAACAGCGCTCTCACCCTGGGACGCCATCTGCGCCTGGGTCGCTGCGATGAACCGGCGGGGGTAGACGGTCCAGGCCACCAGAAACACGGCGGCGAACACCAGCACCACGAAGCTCAGGGTCATCAACGGACTCATATCAAAACCTGTCTACACATCTATGGACACGATGCGACGAATCAACCAGATGCCCATGATCTCCATGAGGATGATGCAGCCGATCAGGATGTACCCGAAACGGTGATGCAGCATGGGCTGCATGAGATCGGGGCGACAGTGGTTGAGCACCAATCCCAGAATCAGCGGCATGGACGCCACCACCCAGGCCTGCATCTTACCCTGGGCCACCAGGGACTGGATCTTGCCCTCCAGACGGAACCGCTCCCGAATGGTGCTCGCGATGATATCGTACATCTCCGCCATGTTGCCACCGAGCTGCCGCGAAACGTTGGTGGAGATCACCACCAGCTCCAGGTCATCGCTGCCCACACGATAGGACATGTTCTCGAGGCCCTCCTCCACAGTGACACCCAGCTTGAGCTCCTTGACGAAGAGATCGAACTCCTGGCCAATGGGGGCCGGCATCTCCCTGGCGATGTTCTCCGCGGCCTGGGATAGGGTGAGCCCGGCCTTGAAGGCGGCGGCCATCTGCACCAGCGCGTCCACAAGCTGGCGGTCGAATTTCTGGATGCGCTTTTTCCGAAGGTGGCGGATACCCGCCATGGGGGTCACAAAGCCAACCGTGCCGAGGATGAGCCCCGCCACGAAATTCATGGCCGCCAGGCCCAGCAGGAAAAAGATGCAGCCCAGGGCCATGGAGAGCACCAGGATCTGGCGGGGCGTCACGAACATGAACATCCCCTCCAAGGTCTGGGTACCCTTGGTGGCGTAGCGATCCTCGTACTGTTCCAGCCCCCGGGAAATGATGGCTGACACCACCACCACCAGGATGAACACCGCAATAAACGTGAACAGTGCGACCAGGCCGAGCACCGAGCTCCTCCTACTTCCTGAGGCCGGGCAGACCGCGGATGATCTTGATGCGCTGGATGGTCTTATACCGCTCTTCCCGCAGCTTCTTCACCCGCTCACCGGTGATGAGAGTCGTAATCGTGGTTCGGGCCCGCTCCTGGTATACGTCCAGATCCTCGGGGTTCCGCAAGGTCATGTACAGATTGCCCAGCTCTTGGGCCAGCACCAGAATCTCCGCCTCGGCGGGCAACACCAACAGGGTCAAGGTGGAGTACTCGTGGGCCTTGGACGAACGCATGCCCCGATGCATGGGCCGAAGCTGGCCGGTGGCCAGCACGATGATGTTCTGCAGCAGCGTCACGGCGATCATGCGGTTGGTGGTGGGATCCCGGAACGTGCCCAGCACGTCAACGTGATCCGCCGGCCGGACCATTCCCCCCACCGAAGAGCGCTCCGTCACCGACACGGTGATGGCGCGGCCCTTTTTGGTCACCGCCTTGGAGAGGCGATCTTCGGCCGTCTCACGGCCCCGGAGATGATGCCAGCTCAGGGGGTCGCCCTTCTGGATGGGGAACACCACCTCATTGCCGAGTACGGTGTCCAACTCCTTGGGAATGACCATGTCCGCCGTGCGAAACTTGCGCGGTATCTTGTCGGTGGTAATCAGATCCTCAGATAGGATCGTCCCTGGCGCCACGTTGGCGCTGGCCACCACCACGCTGGTCAGCTCCCACCCGGCCCGCGCCCGTTTCTTTTCGCTCTCAACAATGCCCCAGAAAAGAACAGCCGCGAGAGCTGCCAACACTACGGCTATGATAATCGGGATGATACCCTTGGTCATACTACTCCTAGGGTGACCGGCCTCGCCTTAGATCCTCTAGTCTGAGAGGCGGTCCACCGTGGCCATTCTACTGATCCACCACCCCTCCGTCAAACAGCTTGGCTGCGATGCAACCCGTCAACCCAACACATAAAACCGCCAGTACAGCGCCCATCGGAGGGGCGGTGGAAACGGCAAAAGCCGAACCCCCTTGCGCCCGGGACCCGAAGCGACGATCATGATCTCCCTAACCATGAAACGGCTCGTACGGAGGATATTCAACGTTCACCCGGGAGAGGGCGCCCAGGTCCTGATCCTGATGCTGTTCATCTTCTTTATCCAGTCGGTGCTCTCCACCGGCAAGGTGCTGCAGTACTCGGTATTTCTAGACTCCTTCGGCCGTAAATCCCTGGCCTTGGCCTTTGTGTTGGCGCCCCTGGTGTTGGCGCTGGTGGCGGCTTTCTACTCCGCCCTGACCCGCCTGGTACGGATCGCCGTGCTGGTGCCGGTGACCCTGGTGGTGTTGGCCGCGGGCTTCATCTTCTGGCGACTGCTGCTGGCACCGCCTCCCCCGGATTTCCCCATCCTGGGCACCTGGGTCCCCGAACCCCTGCCGGATCCCTACGGCACCTTCTTCCTGTACATCTGGGTGGAGGTGGCGGCCTCCATCGCCATCGTCCAGGCCTGGGCCTTTGTCAGCGACGCCTTCGATCCTCGCCAGGCCAAGCGGCTGATCCCCCTGGTGGGTCTGGGGGCGAGCTTCTCCTTTCTGCTCAACGGCTTCGTAGTGCACCCGCTGGTCAAGTACGTCATCGACGCCGAGGACCTGACCTGGCTGGTGGCCTTCTCCTTCCTGATGTCCATCGTGCTGTTTTGGGTAGCCCGGCACCGGGGCATCGGGGGCCGAGACAGGCCCAGCCGAGACAGGTCCAGTCGGCCTACGCCCATCCAGAGAAAAGGGAACCCAGACAGCTTCTTCGGCTCCATGATGGTCGGCTTCGAGCAGATTGGGCGCACGCCCCTTTTGCGCCTCTTCGCCATCATCACCGTGGCCACGATCCTGTCCCAGGGGCTTTTGGACTTCATCTTCATGTCCACCCTCAAGATGCACTTCGAGAAGAACGAGCTGGCCGGCTTCCTGGCCATCTTCTATGGGTCGCTCGGGGCCATTCAGGTGCTTCTGCAGATGTTCGTATCCGGGCGACTTCTGACGAGACTGGGCAGCGCCGTGTGCCTGTCGATCCTTCCTCTGGCGGTGTGCCTGGGTTCCCTCGTATGGGTGATCCTGCCGGCCTTTGGGCTGCTGGTGGGGCTGCGCTTTGGCGACCGTCTTCTCAAGCAGGCTTTCTACAGCCCCAGCCTCCAGGCCCTCTACACGCCGGTGCCCAAGATGGCCAAGCGGCAGGCCATGATGCTCATCAAGGGCGTGATCTCTCCGCTGGCCTTCGCGGTCTTTGGACTGATTCTGTTCTTTTTCGGTGTGGGTCTCAAGCTGCAGTACCTCGCCCTGGGCCTGGTGGCCATCGCGGGGACGGCCTTCGGGATCATGGTATTCCGAGCCCGGCCGGCCTACGTGAAGGCCCTGTCCGAAGCCTTGGAGCGACGGAAGCTCGACCAGTTCGAGGTGGTGGAGGACTTCGCCGTGGGCATGGACGGGGAGACCATCGCCTTCATCCAGGCGGCGGTCTTTGAGCAGGATGACGAAGGCAAGGCCGTGTTCGCCCTGCGCATGCTCGCCGGAGTCCGCTCCGTTCAGGTGACCGAGCTGCTCTTCAAGGCCTGCCGCCATCCCTCTGCCCTGGTCCGCAAGGAGGCAACCCTCCTCATCGCCGAGATGGAGCGGGCCGCGGACGCCCCCGCCGTTGCCGCCCTGGTGGCCGACGAGGAGGATCCCGAAGTGGTGGCCCAGCACCTGGTGACCCTGGCTACCCTGGGCACCGAGGGCACCGCCGGCACGGTAGAAGGGCTGCTCAACCACCCACGGCGGCGGGTACGTGCGGCCGCCACCCTCTGCGCCCAGCGGCTGGATCTGGCCACCGACCTCGCGGACCAGACCTTCGACAGCCTCGCCCACGCACCCAAGGAGGCCGACCGGCTGATCCTGGCCCAGGTGATGCTCCCCTTTGCCCACGAGAGCCTGGCCCCCCGCTGCCTGATTCTTCTGGCGGACGGATCAGCGGCGGTGCGGGGCGCGGCCCTGCGCGCAGCGGGCACCATCGGGTCCCCTACGCTGCTGGCTGACCTGCTGGTATGCTTCACCTGCCTGGGACCTGCTGACGAGGCCGGCGTGGCCCTGGCCGCCCTGGGAGACGTGGCCGTGCCCGAGCTGGGAAAGATCGCCGCGAGCAAGGACGCCCCCTTGATGCTGCGACAGCGGGTTCCCCGCATCCTCGCTACGGTGGACACCGATCAGGCGGGCCGCGTGCTCGAGGACCTGCTGTCTGATCCCCATGACGACATCAGGCTCTACGCCATCCGCTCCCTGAACCGCATCACCGACAACCCAGGCGGCTACGACCGACCGGCCCAGACACTCATCGTGGAGCGCATCCGAGCCGAGGTGATCACCGGACAGGTGCTCGCCACCACCCGGCGCGGCCTTTCGGGGCTGCTGGATCCCCACCAGACTTCGCTCCTCAGCCAGGAGCTCGAACACCGCCTGGCCGCCTGCCTCACCCGTCTGTTCGGCCTCGCCGCCCTGGTAGAGGATCCGAAGATGACTGCCATCATCCACTGGAACATCCAGTCGGGTGATACCCGCTTGACCGCCCACGCCATCGAGCTCATCGACACGGCCTTCTCCCGAGAAGTAGCGGAGTTGGTTGTGCCCTTGGTGGAAAGTAAAACCCGCACGGTGGACCTGGCCAAGAGCCTGCCTGAGGCCGCCGAGAATCTGCGCCTGGCGGCCAAGAACCCGGTCAAGGCCGTGGTCACGGGCCAAGACCAATGGCTACGGATCTGCGCGGCAGTGGGCTGGCCCGAGCTCACCCAATCCATCGACGCCCCCCTCTACCAGGAGGTTCAGACCATGGTTCCCCTCATCGAGCAAATCCTCTTCCTTCAGTCCGTTCCCATCTTCCGGGAGCTGTCGGGCGAGGAGCTGCACTTCATCGCAGGCATCACCGAGCACCTCTCCATCGCCAAGGATGAGACCCTGTTCCACGCCGGAGATCCGGGGGACGCCATGTACCTCATCCTCCACGGCTCGGTGTCCATCCAGCTCGGTGACCTGGAGATAGTGCGCATAGAGCGCCGGGACTGCTTCGGAGAGATGGCGGTCATCGACAACCTCCCCCGGAGCGCCGACGCCGTGGCCGCCGAGGACACCGATCTGCTCCGCATCGACGCCCAGTCCTTCGACGAGCTCCTCCAGGAGAAGCACCAGATCGTCAAGGGCATCTTCAAGGTCCTGTCCTCCCGCCTCCGCGAATCCACCGCCAAACGCGTCACCGGCCCCGCCCCCATGGTCTCCGCCCCCACCTCCGACTCGTAACTCGCAATTCGTATCCGAGCGTCGTTGCAGCTAGTCCGCACTTTCTGATTTTCTGATCGCCGGATAACGAAAGACAGCGTATTATCATATTGTAATGCAATGTAATATACGCCCTGAAGGGAGGAACCATCCATGGCCATGACGAGCGTGCGGATGCCGGATGAAATGGCGGAGCGGTTGGAGCAGCTGGCTGCGCGCCTCAAACGGGCAAAGGGGTGGGTCATCAACGAGGCGCTGCGGGAGTATCTGGAGCAAGCCGAGCTTCGGCAGCGCATGGTCGTCGACACTCTGGAAGGCATCGAGGCGCTGGAGGCCGGAGAGATCATCGACGGTGACGATGTCGTGACCTGGCTCGATAGCTGGGGGACACCAGACGAGCTGCCTCCACCTGAATAGTGAAAATGAAACTGGTCTTTAGCGCCAGGGCTCTCGACGATTTGGTGCGTCTACGTGAGTTCATCGCAATGAAGAACCCCCAGGCTGCCGAGCGCGTGGCGCGGGTGCTGTTGACCGCCCTCCAAAGGCTCGTTGATCACCCTCAGCTTGGACGGCCCGTGGAGGAGCTCCCTGCCTGCAGAGATCTGGTGGCCGGCACCTACGTTGTAAGATACCGATCTACGGTGGAGAGAGTCGAGATCATCCGGATCTGGCACGGCAAGGAATATCGGTAGGGCCCGAGGTCAAGAAACAACAATATTGCCCTCTCTCAGAAACGAAACCGCAGGTTCATCATGAACGTACGCCGGCCAAGATCTGGGCGCTCCACTCGCCGCTGGTGGCGGACGATCCACCAGCCATCGTCGAGGGGCGCGGTCCTGGTCGGAGGAACGGTCGGACGCGGCGCGTCGAAATCGAGCTGATGCTCGGGCCTGAGGGAGTCCGAAATCTTGCCGACGCCGATGAAGATCATGGGAATGCCGACAGCCGTGACGATCGCTCCGGGGATCAGGAACACCGCGCCCAACGCGCCGATGAGTGCATGCCCAAGACAGGTGAGCCCTCCAGACGTACAGGACAGGGAGTAGGCCACCAAAACCGCCCCGAGCCCCGTGGCTAAACCCCCCGGGATGACCAGGCCTATTCCCCAGTTGCGAAGGCGGCGGCCCGAGGAGCGAAGATCAGCTCGCTGCGCCCGGCTGGAGGGGCGAGTGTAGCGCCAGTCGTTGTTGACGAACCACAGGAACCTCCGCATGGCCCGAGCCACACGCCGCACCGCGGTCGGGTCGCCCTCCCCCAGCCGCAGCACAAAGCGCCCGCTCCAAACCGTCGTGCCGTCATGCCGGGTCAGCGTCACGCACTTTTCGCCGCTCCGACGGCAGTACACCGTCACCTGTCCCCGCCCCGAAGACGCGCCCACCTTGCCCAGGTCGTGCACGTTCACCTTCACCGCCCCGACCCCTGCCCCCGAATGGTCACCAACAAGTCCACACCGCCGCCCGCTGCCCCCGCGCCACGACGCCCCGGCCACGCGGACCATCCGCAAAACCCCATTGTTCGTCAGGGTCAGGGAGAGCCGCCCGCGACCACACCCGTCCCCATCTGCCACGTAGCGGCCCAAAACCCTCTTCAGGTGACGCAACGTGTCCTCCGTGGTCAAAAGCCTCCTCTGGCGCGAAGCAGTAGGAGGTACCGGCTTACGTCGGTGTAAGACCTTCGATCGGTCTTCGCTCCCGCCAGCCGGTGCATCGAGAGCGGGTGCCCCGACGGCGACTTGGCCTCCGGCGCAAAGGCTCCCCGCAACAATAGCCACGAGCGTGATGCACAGCGCCTTGGATATGGGCCGAGTCGTCATTTTCTTCTCTTGCGAGAGTCGAGCCTTAGACCACTTCCTACATTGGACGAATTCGAGGTCGAGGGAGTGGTCGGCCTTCATTCTGGAAGTGACCATTTCCAGAAGCATACCACCGCACCTGTTGCACTGTCCGCTTCACTGCTCAGCGCCGGCACTCATCATAGGTCGTCGGCCTTCGCTTCCATCCGGACGTTGCAGTCGGCGCAGTACCGGGCGGCGCCGGCGCCAAACAGCGCCACCACGCCGATCCCGGCCACCATCACGCAGGCGAGCAGGAGCCACCAGGGGGCGCGCCAGGGGACTACGGCCAGGGTGGACATGGCCAGGATGGCGGCGAAGATCAGGGCCCAGCCCGTGATCCGTCGCATGGGCCGCAGGTCCTTTTCCCGGTGACCACCGCACTGCGGGCACTTCAGTCTTGTGGGGTCGGTCATGCAGCGCAGCCTATCAACCTGGCGCCCTTTGGCAACCAGTGTTCAGCTACGGTGTGGAGCTACGGTTGCGCCTGTCGGGTTGAAGGATGATACTTCTTTCTCACAGGAGGTATTGGGCGATGGACATAGTGAAGCGTGGTGACTACTTCGCGGCCCAGGGCTGGTATCCGGCCCAGCAAAAGGCCTGCGGCCGGCAAATCGAGGAGTTCCTCAAAGCCCTCGACTCTCAGACGTTGCCTGCCCAGCGGCTGCGCTGCGGCATCGTGCCCCACGCCGGGTGGATGTTCTCCGGCAGGCTGGCGGCCTGGACAATTGGAGCCCTTGCGCGGCATGCGGACCAGGTGGACACGGTGGTGCTGCTGGGGGGCCACCTGGGACCGGGGTCCGGGAGCTGGATCCTCAAAGACGGTCGCTGGCCCACCCCCGTGGGCGACCTCGAAGTGGACCGGGACCTTTCCGAGGCAGTGGCCCGGGAGACCGGCTGGCGCCTCACCGGACCCGCCGACTACCAACCCGACAACACCCTCGAGCTGCAGATGCCGATCTTGCGCCACTGCTTTTCGAACAGCCGCCTGGTGGCCGCCGGGGTGGCGGCGGATCCCGACTGTATCGATGCCGGCGCCGCGGTGGTGCGCGCCGCCGCTGATCTGGGTCGGGACATCGTGGTCATCGGCTCCACCGATCTCACCCACTACGGTCCGAACTACGGCTTCAACCCCGCCGGCTCCGGCGCCGAAGCGGTGACGTGGGTCAAGGAGGTCAATGACGCCCGGGGTGTGGAGCTCATGGTGAACCTGGACCCCAAAACCCTGGTGTTAGAAGCTCTCGAGAAACACTTCTGCTGCTGCCCCGGAGCCACCGCCGCCACCCTCGCCGCCGCCCGCGCCCTCGGCGCCGACAAAGGCCACGTCCTGTCCACCCTCACCAGCTACGACGTCCATCCAGGCGAAAGCTTCGTAGGCTACGCCGCCGTCGTCTTTTGACTCCATTCAAGATGCAATTCCAGCGAGGTCTCTTATACCATCGCGAAAGAACTGAAAGCTCTCGGACTGGTTGGCGTCGACATCTATCTTTGGGGCGATTTTCTGCGCCCACTCACATTTTGCGCGACCAGGGGCGGGCCAACCTTCCTTCTTTAACGCCTTCGCTCCTCCCTTCTGAATCGCATCTGCTAGCAATTCCCACGTCCCGCAAATCGAATCCTGCTGGTAGCCATCTAGAATCTGTGTCTTGGCTTTTGGGTACGCGCCTACCACCGCATTGCGATCGCCGAGTAGCCATGCCTCCATTTCCTCGATGGCGATACGAAACAGCGTCGTCGGTCCTGGGTTGCAGGCAGCTTGTACTTCAATCAACTCCTGCTTGAAATTCGTGCAGGTACGGTCGTCGAGATCCACTACTACCACCACAGCCGCGTCAAAGTCCTGGTGACTCTTGCCATAGCCTTCGAGCAACTTCGGTAGCCGATCCAGAAGAATTCGCTTTCTAACATCGATCTTCCCGGTCATTCCCTTGGGAAGATGCCCAACGCCTCTGTAGCAGATGATTCGATAGCTGTGCTCCACACCATTTGGGCCAAGGATTTTTTCCACCAGAGACTGGAGTGCGAGCCTCCCCGACGCATCTTCAACCA
>JAOZUO010000224.1:0-3534 GCA_029938605.1 Deltaproteobacteria bacterium
AACTTCGTCAACACCCTGGGCGCGGTGGTGGGCGCTGCCCTGGCGGGGTTTGTGCTGGTGCGGTTCCTGGGTCTGGACTGGAGTCTGTACCTGGCCGTGATGTTCGGGGGGATGGTGTTCGTAGGGGCCATGGTGCTCGATCGAACGCTGCCGCGTTTGCTGGAGAAGAAGACGGGGGATGGCAAAGTCGATGAGGCCCAGGAGGCTGGGAGCGAGGCCGAGGAGGAGGCCAAAGCCAGGTCGGCGGCGCTGGCCGCTCGGGCTGGGTTGGATGTGCTGGCGCCGCGTACGGGGTTTATCCTGATCATGCTCGCCGCCGGCATGTGTGGTTACATCTCGTTGGTCAACGAGGTGGTCTGGACGCGGATGCTGGGGTTCTTGTTGGACGGTACGGTGTACGGGTTCTCGGCGCTGCTCGCGTCCTTCTTGCTGGGCATCGCCCTGGGCTCTCTGATTATCACGCCTTTCATCGACCGCTCCCGGGACCTGTGGGGGCTCTTCGCGGTGGTGCAGCTTCTCGCGGGCATTGGTTGCGTCCTGACGATCATGGGCATTCCCATGGTGCCGGCTCTGGCCGACGCGGTCATCGGCGGCGGCACGGCGGTCACCGGCGGCTTCGCCTGGAAGGTGCTCATTGTCTTTGTGATCATCTTTTTGCCGTGTCTGTTTTTCGGCGCGGCTTTCCCCATCGCCGTGACTATCGCCTCGCACTATCGAGGCGTCGTGTCTTCGAGCATGGGCAGCGTATACGCGGCCAACACCGTGGGCTGTATCCTGGGCTCCATCAGCGGCGGCATCGTGCTGCTGCAGCTCACCAAGGACCTGAACACCATCCTGGTGATGATGGTTTTCCTGTCGCTGCTGCTGTCGCTCTCGGCGGGCAGCGCCTCCACCGTGCTGGCGGTGAAGCGTTGGACGACCGGCCTGGTCCGCGGGCGCGCCACCATCTATGAGCGGGGACTGGGGCTGGTGGCCTTTCCCCTGGCTTTGCTGGTGCTGGTGGGCGCGGCCTGGCCGGATGTGAAGATCTACCGGCTCGTGTCCACGCGCTACGCCGTGGAGGACTATGACCGCTCCCTGGGCTTCAAGGTGTCGAGGGCGAGTAAGCAGGTGGACAAGATTGTCTTCAAGGCCCAGGGGCGCGTCACCGTGGTGACGGTGCACCGGCTGAGCGACGGGGGGCTGCGGCTGCGCAACAACGGCCTCAATGAGGCCTATCACGGCACTTCGGATCCCCGGTATGCTGAGGTGATCTTCTATCTGGGCGTGTTGCCGTACATGCTGCATCCTAAGCCGGAGCGGGCTCTGCAGATCGGGCTCGGGGGTGGCGGAACGGCCGAGTGTCTCACCAAGACCGACCTGAAGAAGATCACCGTGGTGGAGCTCGAAAAGGAGGTCGTCAACGCCTCTCGGTTCATCTACAAGACCTTCGGGGTCAAGCATCCGTATGAAGATCCGCGGGTGACCGCGCGGGTGGACGACGGCCGGAACGCCTTGCTGCGGTCGGCGCGGACGCGTCCCCACTACTACGATATCATCGTGTCTCAGCCGTCGCACGCCTGGCTCAGCGGGGTGGCCTCCCTGTACACCACGGAGCACTTCGGCATCGTTCGCAAGAACCTGCGAAAGGGCGGGATCTTCTGCCAGTGGATCAACCTGTTTCGCATGGACGAGGTGGGCATGAAGGCCCTTATGGCGTCGTTCACCTCGGCTTTCCCGTCAGTGCACGTTTTTCAGGTGGACACCAACTCTCTGTTGCTGCTTGGCGGGGACAAGAACCTCAAGATGGATCCGGCCATCGTCTTGCGTCACCTGAAGGAGAAGCGGCTCAAGGCGCAGACCGAGATGTTCTCCATCGACGCCTACCACCTGTTCCGGCGGTACCTGTTCGGCACCAAAACCGCGCGGGCGCTGGCCAAGGGCGCGCGGCCCAACTCGGACCGCTACCCGATCATCGAGATGCGGCTTCCCTGGGTCCTGCACAACGACACGGTGAACATCAAGAAGGTGATCAAGCGCGAGAAGCTGGCCTGGGGAGTTTCGCCGGACCTGTTTGTGCGGAGCAAGGGGTGGCAAAAGTTCCTCAAGGGAATGGCCGAGGATCTCATCGCCGAGTACGACTCGGACAAGTGGCCCTTGAAACGGGTCCAGGCCTTTGTGGACCGCACGGCGAAGCTCGTGCCCAAGGAGGGGCTCATGCTCCAGGCCCGGTTGGCCCAGCTTTCGGGGGACTCCGGCCGGGCGGAGCGGCTGTATCGCCAGGCCGCCAAGGGGGGACAGGACGACTCCCTTTTCTTACTGGGGAGCATCTATCTGACCCTCGAGCGGTACCGGGAGGCGGCGGAGATCTGCGGAAGGTCCTACGAGAAGACCAAGCGCGCCGACGCGCGGCTCTGCGCTGCGGAGGCGTACTTTCGGCAAGGGCGGTACGTCGACACCCGAGCGATTCTGGAGCGGATGATCGCCAAGAAGGAACACGAAGAGGTGGTCGCCGTGCAGAAGTGGCTTGGCATCGTGGACTACCGGCAGGGGCGGTTCGCCGAGGCGAAAAAAAGGCTCACCGAGTACTACCGACTCGACTCCGGAGACGACGAGGCCCCGTACTATCTGGGGCTCCTGGCCGCATCCGCGGGTGACCACACCAAAGCGCGGGAACTCTTCGGCGCCGCCGTCAACAACGCGCAGGGTCTCGCCGACGCCGCGTCGGACATGGGTAAGCGTTACGCCAAGGGAGACCATCAGGCGGCGGCCGTTACCCAATTCCGGGAGACCCTTCGGAAGCAGACGAACCTGCCGGCGGCCTACAAGTGGATGGCCAGGGCGCTGCGTCGTTGGGGGCGCTATGAAGAGATGAAAAAGACGCTGGCCATGTTTGGAAAGCACGATCCGAACGGAGCTTCCTCCTTCCGCATCATTTTCAAGGACTCGGCGAGCCTAGCCGAGCGCGTGGGTACGGTCCTTTTTTCCTACGGAAAAGAGCTGTCTACGACGCCGTAGGGCCTCAGACTCACCTATTGTTATCTGGCGCGAGCCCGGCCTGTCGGCGCCACAATACTGTGTATTTTTGACGCTTTCTTGACTCTCTTTCGGATCGCATGATACCAAGAGAGGCGGGTGTTTCCCTACCTGGAGGAACCATGGGTAAGAAGATCCTGGTTGCAGACGACAGTCGGACCATGCGCCGGGCATTTCAGATAGCCTTTGACAAAGAGGATGTAGAGCTGCTCTTGGCGGAAGAGGGCGGTGCTGTGATTGAGATGGCTCGCCAGCTCAGTCCGGACCTCATACTTCTCGACCACAAGATGCCCGGCAAGACCGGGTACGAAATTTGCGATGAGATCAAGTCGGATCCGCAGCTCGGTCAAATCCGGGTGGTGATCTGTGCTTCGACTCAGGATCCCTTCGATACGGCGAGGGGTGCGAAGGCCGACGGGCATATCCTGAAGCCCTTTGACACAGGGAAGCTCATCGAGCTGGGTTTGGAGCAGTTGGCGCAGGCACCTGGTGTGGCCCCGTCCGCCGCTGCCGCTGCCG
>JAOZUO010000224.1:3634-10910 GCA_029938605.1 Deltaproteobacteria bacterium
CTGCTCCTGCTGCTCCTGCTGCTCCTGCTGCTCCTGCTGCTCCTGCTGCTCCTGCTGCTCCTGCAGCCATGGCTGCGCCTCCGCTTGCGGTGACGCCGCCGCCTGTGGCGCCCCCCGCGGCTGCGCCGGCGCCCCGGCCCCCCGCGGCTGCGCCGGCTCCCCGGGCTCCAGCCCCGCCTCCGACGTTAACGCCGCGTCCGGCTGGGCCGGCGACTGCCCCCCGGGCTCCTGCCGCTCCGCCTACCATGACTCCGCCACCCATGGCACCTCGTGCACCTGCTGCGCCCGCTGCGCCCGCTGCACCTCGTGCTCCCGTGGCTCCCGTGGCTCCCGTGGCTCCCGTGGCTCCCGTGGCTCCCGCGGCTCCCGTGGCTCCTGCAGCCCCCCGAGCCCCTGTGGCCCCTGCCAGCGCACCGCGACCGGCTGGTCCCGCTGCTCCGCCCAGAGCCCCCGCCGTGGCGACGGCCCCGCGCGCCCCCATGGCGCCTCCGGCCATGACGCCCCGGCCCGCTCCTGCGGCTCCCGTGGCTCCTGCGGCGCCCGCTGCCATGACACCGGCGCCTCGACCCGCCCCCGCGCCGAAGCCCGCACCGGCTCCCATGGCTCCGGCGGTGGACGACAGCGACGGTGTGGAGATTACCATCGACGCCGAGCCTCCCCCTTCGCGGCTGGAGGAGCAAGCACCGGAAAGGCAAGCACCGGAAAAGCAAGACCGAGGCGCCGCACCCGCGGTGACACCCATGGGCACGCCTCCTCCCGCGGCGGCACAGCCCCGGCAGCCTGGACCTCCGCCGACCGCCACCGCAGCACCCAAGGCGCCGGCTGTCGGTGGTAGGGCTCCCTGGCCTGCCGCTCCCGCTCCCAGAGCGCCCGCGGCGCCATCGACCTCCGGGGCTAAGCCAGCCGCCCCGTGGCCCACTGCCAAACCGGCTGCGCCAGCACCCAAACCCATGCCGCCTCCGGCAGCGGCCAGACCTCCGGCAGCGGCAGCTCCGCCTCCGGCAGCGGTCAGACCTCCGGCAGCGGCAGCTCCGCCTCCGGCAGCGGTCAGACCTCCGGCAGTGGAGAAGGCAACCGCCGCCGTGGTGGACGCGTCGCTCCAGGCCGTCATGGAGAAGCTCGCCGCCAAGGGCCCGGAGTACGAAGCCCTCGCCGAGCTCGCCCGCCCTATCATCGAGGCCGTGGTCTGGGAGATCGTCCCCGATATCGCCGAGGCCCTCATTCTCGAAAACCCCGACAAGTTCGCGAAGTAAAGACCTCCCTCCTTCGTCCCCAGGACGGTCGCAAAGTCGGAATAATGGTGTCATCCCGACCGAAGCGGAAGGTGTCATCCCGACCGAAGTGGAGGGATCTCTCACCTCCGGAAGTAGGAGTAATTCCTCAACTCGCCTTTGGCTCGCTCGGAATGACAACCGCCGGCAAGCGGGAATCGGCCTGTAAAATCACTGCTTTAGATAGACGGTCCCCGCTTTCGCGGGGATGACAGTGCCATTATTAGCACTCCCGCTCACCGGGTTAGGATGTAGATGGTCAGGCCCACCAGGACCAGCACCACCAGGGCGGCGAAGGCGAGCTTTTTGGGCAGGTCATTGCTGGGCTGCCAGTCGGGGTGGTTGGGGAGATCCAACTCCCGGGTGTCGTCGGGGCTCAGGGCCTGCAGGATCATGGTGTTTCGGGTGTAGCCCGTGTCTGGGGCCGTGGTGGGGCCTTGCTGTTTGGCCTCCGTCTCCTGGTTTGCCAGGGCCACGCCCTCCGGGGAGTCCACGGTGATGTTCCAGGACATGGCGTCGTCGGGCCATTTTCCGTGCTGCAGACAAACCGCGGTGATGTTGTCGAAGCCGCCCAGCTCGTTGGAGAAGCGGATGAGGTTGTTCATCCCTTCCTGCAAGCTCTGTCCGCACAGGACCTTGGCGATGTCGTCTTCGTAGAGCATGCCGCTGAGCCCATCGCTGCACAGCAGGAGCCGGTCCCCCTCGCGCAGCTCGTGTGGGCCGGAGAGCTCCACGTCCACGGCGTCCAGCTGTCCCAGACAGCGAACGAGGATGCCCGCGCTCGGGTGGTTCGCCGCCTCGATGGCGCTGATGCGCCCTTGATCCACGAGCTGCTGAACCACCGTGTGATCGTCGGTGAGGAGCTTGAACACCGCGTCCCGCAGCAGGTAGGAACGGCTGTCTCCCACGTGTGCCACCCAGTACTGATCTTTCCTGACCAATATCATCACGGCGGTGGTGCCCATCTCTCCCAGCCGGGCGTCGCCTTTGGCCTTGCCGCGTACCGCGGCGTTGGCGTGGGTGACGGCGTCGTGCAGCAGGGCATGCACATCCTCGTCCTCACCGTGCTCCTCCACGTACTCGAGCAGAGTCTCCACCGCGGTCTGGCTGGCGACGCGGCCGCCGGCGTAGCCCCCCATGCCGTCACACACCGTCAAGAAGTAGCCGTCAGGGATCTCGAGGGTACCGTAGGAGTCTTCGTTCTCCTCACGCATCTGCCCGATATCCGATTCCGCTACGACCGTGTAATTCACGAATGGTGCCTTTCCGAATCCGAGAACGTAAGTGCGCATTATCGGTCAAAGCGCGAAATTTTTCCACCTTCTATCCTAGCCTGAGGGACCAGGTCATTTTGAACCGTGGCCCTGTGCTATCTTGGGCTCCATGCAGGCATTTTGGGTGATGTTTTTCCTGGTGCCGGTGGCGCTCTTGGGCCTTGCTGCGCTGGTCTCTGTGCTAGCGGGTCGGCGAAAGGAGTAGCCTTTGGGCACTGGCACCATGTCCATTTCGGGATGGGCCCTGGGGGCTTTCGTGGTGTACCTGGGCCTCATCATCGGCGTGGGGCTCGCTGCTCGACGGTTCTCCTCCCGGGGGATCGGAGAGTTTTTCCTGGGCGGTCGTCGGCTTGGCACCTTCGTGGTGGCCGTGAGCGCCGTGGTCTCGGGTCGCAGCGCCTGGCTTCTGCTCGGGGTCACGGGCATGACGTACACCCGCGGTGCTTCGGCCGTCTGGACCGTGGTCGGCTATATTCTCGCGGAGCTGTGCCTCTTCGCCTTTCTCGGGCGTCGCCTCCGACGGGTGACCGAGGCGTCCGGAGATCTCACCGTCCCGGACTTTTTTGCCTCGCGTTTTGGCGCATCGACCATGTTGAGGGTGGTGACAGCCGTCGTCATCCTGATCTTCATGGTGGCCTATGTGGCCGCCCAGATCCGCGCCGGGGGCAAGGCCCTCTCGGCGTCCTTTCTCCACCCGGCCGGGTACGAGATCGCGTGGCTGGGCAACCTCTCGCTGGACGCCGCCACCCTGGGCGTGCTGATCACTTCAGCCATTATCCTGGCCTATACCGTCACCGGCGGCTACGCGGCGGTGGCCATCAACGACGCCATCCAGGCGGTGGTCATCATCGTCGCGTTGGTCATGGTCCCCATCGTCTCGGCGGTGGCCCATCCCACGGGCGTGATCGAGACCTTGTCCACCCTCAGCCCGCTCATGCTTGATCCCCTGGCCCTTTCGGTGGGCGCCCTCATCGGGTTTGTGTCCATCGGCCTCGGGTCCGCCGGTAACCCACACATCCTCGTACGCTATATGTCCATTCGCGACCCCGACGCCTTGCCCCGGGCTGCCCTCTGGGGAACGGTCTGGAACGTGATCATGGCGTGGGGTGCCCTGTGGATCGGCCTGGTGGGGCGGGCACATTTTCCCGGTTCCGCCGACCTGCCCGGCGGCGACGCGGAGGCCATCTATCCGATGCTGGCCCATGCGCATCTGCCTTCCATTCTGTTCGGCCTGGTGGTGGCCTCCATCTTCGCGGCCATCCTCTCCACGGCGGACTCGCAACTGCTTGTGGCCGCCTCCTGCGTGGTGCGGGACCTGGGCCAGCAGACCTTCGCCAGGGGGCGCGACCTCAGCCCCGAGCGGCTGGTCCGGTGGAGCCGTATCTCGGTGCTGGTGTTGCTGGTGGCCGCCGCCGCTCTGGGCCTGGCTATGCCGGGGCTCGTGTTCACCCTGGTCCTGTTCGCCTGGGCGGGGCTCGGCGCCTCCTTCGGTCCCCCGCTGATCCTGGCGCTGTACTGGCGTCGGACGACTCGGTGGGGGGTGGTCGCCGGCGTCGTCTCCGGCACCGGAGTGACGGTGATCTGGCGCTCCATCGGAGCCCTTTCGACCTTGATGTACGAGCTCGTCCCAGCCTTCGCGGTGTCGTTGGTGCTCACCCTCGTAGTGAGCCTGGCCACCCGCCCCGAGCGTTAGGGGCCTAAGGCTTGCGGGCCACAATCACGAATTTGTTGGGGCCCAGGTCGGTGCGGGTCACGTCGATGAGGCCGGCGGCGGTTGCCCAGTCCCTCAAGTCCCCCGCGGTGTAGGTGTCGCCGAACAGTCGCATGTTGATGGCGAACAGGGCGCCCATCAGGGGCTCGGTGCGGGACTCCTCGAGGGTGAAGTCCACCACCACGAGCTGACCTCCAGACCGCAGGGCGGCGGCGGCCCGGGCCATGAGGCGGGCCACGTCCTCACCCTTCTCCTGGTGCAGCACATTGGCAAACAGCGCCACGTCCATGTCGTTGGGCAGATCCGTTTCAAAGTAGTCACCCGCCCGGGCGTCCATTCGATCGGACAGGAAGTGGTGTTCGATTTCCTGGGTCGTGAGCGGTGCCACGGATTCTACATCGAGGACCGTGGCGCGCAGGGTCGGGTTGCGTAGGCACAGCTCGATGGAGTACGTGCCCAACCCCCCGCCGAAGTCGACCAGATGCTTGGACTCGGACAGGTCGAGCGCCTGGTGGAGGCGTCCGACCATGCCGTAGGAGAGCGCCCGCATGCTACCGACGAACCGGGCCATGGATTCGGGATCCCGTGGGGTCTTGGCCCAGGCGCCGGTCTTGAGGAACCCGGGAAGCTCCGTTGCCCACATTTGCGAAAGGTGAAAAAGATGGCGTTGGCCGTTGGCGTGGTGAATCACGGAGCCGGGGTCGAAGAGGGGACGAAAGCCTGCCCGCATTTCGAAGGAGTCCTCTTCGCCATGCAAAATCCCCATGGCCGCCAGGGCGCGCAGGACCTTGACCGTGGCCACGGGATGCAGGTCGAGCTGCTCGCTGGCCTGGGCCGCGGTGACCGTGTCCTCGGTAGCGACCAGGCCCAGGAGCCCACACTCCGCCGCGGCGTGCAGGATCGGCAGCTGGGCGAAGCTCCACTCGAGCTCCTGGATTCGATCGTAGGCCGCCTCCATTTCGTCGGTTTCGATGGGCGTGTCTGTGCGCGGGACCGGATCTTTCATGAGGATCTCCGTGGGGGATGCTGTGCTCTTACGTTAATCGCGCCTAGCTTTCGACACAAGGCCATTGACAGTCCTGTCTGCCCCGGCTAAATTCCGCGTGAATATTGAGGGATTATCGAAGCAAATCCATTTGAATTCCAAGGGATACCCTGCAGCGGATCCCCAAAGATTCAAGTCACATGAAAGGAGGCCATGCCGTGAAGGTTCTGGTCACAGCAAAGCGGGTCCCAGACCCCGAGCAGAAGGTCAAAATCAAAGAGAACCAGGTCGATGTTTCCGGCATGAACTGGGTGGTCAACCCATTCGATGAGTATGCCGTGGAGGCCGCCCTGCGAATGTGTGAGGTGGTCAAGGGCGGCAAGGGCAAGCGCTTCGGCGAGGTCGTCGTCCTGTCCATCGGTCCGAAGAAGGAAGCTACCAAAGAGATCCGTTCCTGTCTCGCCATGGGCGCTGACCGGGCGATCCACGTAGTGGCCGAGGACGCGGATCTGGACTCCTTCGTCGTAGCCAACATCGTGAAGAAGATCTACGAGGAGGAGCAGCCCGACCTGCTGCTCATGGGCAAGCAGACCGTGGACGGCGACTCCAATCAGGCCGCCCAGATGGTCGCCGGCTACCTGGGCCTGCCCCAGGCCTGCTTCGCTGCTACCATCGAATCCTTCGGCGACAAGAAGGAGGTTGTGGTGGGTCGCGAGGTCGACGGCGGTGTCGAGATCAAGAAGGTCAATCTCCCCGGCGTGGTGTCGGTGGATCTGCGCATCGTGGCGCCCACCGCGGTGAAGAACAACCAGTCCGAGGATGGCTACGAGTACGGCGACGGTCCCCGATACGCCTCACTCAAGGGCATCATGAAGGCCAAGAAAAAGAAGATCGACGTCAAAGAGCTTGGCGATCTGGGGGTCCCCACGGATCTGCGCGTTAAGCACACAACCTTCGCGTCGCCCCCCGAGCGCGGTGGTGGCATGATCGTCAAGAGCGTTGATGAACTACTGGACAAGCTCCAGAATGAGGCCAAGGTCCTGTAATTCAGGCTTAGGTGAGGAGACAAAAAGATGAGTAATGTTCTCATTTTCTGTGAGCATAAAGATGGCGCCATGAAGAATGCGACGCTTCCCGCCATCACTTTTGGTCGCGAAGTGGCCAAGCACTCCGGCGGCGAGGTGTACGGTGTGATCATCGGCGGTGGAGTCGGTGATGCGGGCGCGGACGCCGCCAAGTACTGCAACAAGGTCGTCGTCGTCGATGATGACGGACTGACCAACTACATGGCCGAGACCTACGCGCCGGTGCTGGCCAAGGTGGCCCAGGACCTCGGCGTGACCACCGTGGCCGCAACGGCCACGAACCTGGGTAAGGACCTGCTGGCTCGCGCGTCGGCCCTGCTTGAGGCGGGGATGGCCTCGGACGTGATCGAGGTCACGGGCGCCAAGGAGTTCGTGCGGCCCACCAACGCGGGGAACGCCCTGGGCTCGGTGGAGGTCCTGACCGACACGGTGCTGGCCACCGTGCGGCAGACCGAGTTCGACCCGGCACCCGCCCTCGACGCCGCGGGTGGTGTGGAGACCGCCGACGCCGGCGATTTGGATACCCTGGGCGCTGAGTTCGTAGAGCTGCAGCTCTCGGAGTCCACCCGCCCCGACCTCTCCGAGGCCAAGGTGGTGGTGTCCGGCGGACGCGGCATGAAGAACGAAGAGAACTTCAAGGTGCTCGAGGAGCTCACCGACATCTTTGGGGGCGCCCTGGGTGCCACCCGCGCTGCCTGTGACGCCGGGTACGTGGCCAATGATCTCCAGGTGGGCCAGACCGGTAAGGTCGTGGCGCCGGATCTCTACTTCGCCGTCGGCATCAGCGGTGCCATCCAGCACCTGGCGGGCATGAAGTCCTCCAAGGTCATCGTGGCCATCAACAAGGACGAAGAGGCGCCCATCTTCCAGGTGGCGGACTTCGGTCTCGTGTCCACATGGGAGAACGCGATGCCCGATCTCATCGCCGGAGTGAAGAAGGCGAAGGGATA
>JAOZUO010000225.1 GCA_029938605.1 Deltaproteobacteria bacterium
GCCGGGGCCGGGGCTGGGGCTAGAGCCGGCCCCACCATAGGCGGCGGCGCCATGCCCGCCGACGTCTCCCCGCCTCGTCCCAGGGCCGATGGAACCGCAGGAAGGGTCTGATCCATTCGAGGCTTGGACACCGAGCCTTCCCCCAGCCCCGGCATGGTGCTGGAGATGGCCACCTTCGTCAGGGCGTCACGCATGAGCGCCACCGAGTCCCAGCGGTCCTCTCGTTTCTTGGCCAGAGCGCAGGCCAGGATCTCGTCAAAGGCAGTGGGAAGCAGCCGGTTATGACTCGAGGCCGGCGCCGCGCGCTCCCGCAGGTGCTTGTTGATCACCGTGAACACATCGTCGCCGGTGAACGGCGGCACACCGCAAAGCATCTCGTACAGCACAATACCCAGGGCGTACACGTCCGCGCGACGATCCACCTTCTCTCCTGCGGCCTGCTCCGGGGACAGGTAGCGGGGATCGCCGAAGGACATACCCACCGTCACCTGACCCGGCTCGAGCTCGCTCAGCACGAGCTTGCTCAGGCCAAAATCCATCACCTTAACGAAGTCGGCCTGGTCCCGCTTTTGGGTAAGGAACACGTTCGCGGGACGCAAATCCCGGTGCACGTAGCCTCCACCGTGGGCCTCGGTGAGGGCCTCGGATATTTGATTGAAGATGGCCAACGCCCGCCCAATGGGCAGCGGTCGGCTCTGCTCGAGGAGATCGGCGAGAGTCTCCCCCGCCAGCAGCTCCATGGCCAGATAGAGTCGCCCATCGTCCGTGCGCCCGAAGTCCTGGACGGCGATGATGTGCTCGTTCTCGATCTGCGCCATGGTGGTGGCTTCCCGCCGAAAGCGCTCCACCGCAGCATCGTCCTGGCACAGGTGGTGATGCAGCACCTTGAGGGCGATCTTCCTTTGGAGGGTGACGTGCCGAGCCAGGTACACCGTGCCCGAGCCCCCGCTGCCGATCTTCTCCTTGACGAGGTACCGCTGGGCCACCACCGTGCCGATGATAGTGTCCTCCCCGTCAGTCACCTGACTCTTGCCGCAGGAGAGGCAAAAGATCGCGTCTTCGGCGAGACTCTGATGACAATGTGCGCAGATCTTCATGGGTTCATTCCGCGGGAGGAACACAGCCGTGGATGAGGGAGTCCTCTCGGACGCCGTCCACGGTCACAGTCAGGAGCGCACACTCGTGCCCGGTGTTGGTGCATTGGTCCGCTGCGCTACACGCCTCAAAGCAGACCCGGCGAAAACACCAGCCGCTGGCACATTCGCTGGACTCGAAGCAGATCTGCCCCCCGGGTCGACCGCCGGGGATGGGCGGGGGCACGCAGAAGGTCCCGAGGGCCGTCAACTCCTCTGGATCCACAAACACCGTACACTCATCCCCAACGGTGGAGCAGTCCGAGATGTGGTCACACCGCGCGAAGGGGACAGAAGGTATACAAAGGCCGTCGCTACAACCACTGCCCTCCCAACACGCCGGCAACGCGGTCCACACAGCGTCGGCCTGGCAACCCTCGGGAACGCCCTCGGTGGTGCTACACCGCCGCTCGCCAGGCGCGCACGGGGGGCCCGCGTCCGGATCGAAGTCCGGGTTGAGCTCGTCACAGCCGGCGGAGCCGCACAAAAGCACCAAACCCGCCAACAAAGCTTTAAAACCTGAGGTTGGCATGGGCCCATGCTCCTCCCCGCGTGGGCGCCACAACAAAGGTGGCGCGTGGCTTCTCGCGCTTTGTTTTGGATCGATACGCATAGGTAAACAACACCGCCGCGGCCACCGCCGAAGCACTACCCAGGGCCGTGAACACTGCGCCGGCAGTGCTCGTGTTGTACCGATAGGGGCAACTGGTCTCCGGTAGGGACTTGTCACAGGTAGGACGCCCGTTCAAGGCCAGCAGGGTGACGCCCGCCACCAGGGAGGCCACACCGCCCACTCCAGACATCCAGGCGGCCTGCTTGACTGACGGCTTCAGACGATAGGGCGGCAAGGGACGCGGCTTGGGCCGGGGGCGTGGCCGGGGGCGCGGCCGGACCCGGGGCCGGGGGCGCGGCCGGGGACGCGGACGGACCCGGGGACGCGGACGGGGAGCCGCCGCTTTATGCTTTTGGTTCAGCGCTGCCCCGGCATCCTGGGCAACGCTCTGGGCCTTGGTGATCGCCTCTGAAAAAGTGCAGATGTCGCAGGTGGCCACCTGCTTGTGACGAAAGCGCCCCGCAGGATCGAACAGCTCACACTCGATACGGTAGTTCTTGCCCGTGCGCGTCACCCGCGCGGTGAACAGGTAGGCCGCCTTCAGTCGGGCCGCCAACTTCGTCAGGCAGGTCCGGGTCCGGCAGGTTCCGATGGTCTCGAGCCGGGCCGCTTCTACATCCGGACGGGCCAGGGTGACCAGAGCGGCCAAGGTAAAGCCGGCCTCCATGGAGTCGCGAAACCGCGTCACCACAGCCGAGGCGAGGGGCGGCTTGACCTCCAGGGGCAACAGCGCTACCCGCCCGGGCTTGGCTGACACAGGCCCGAGTGCGGGCACCGGCGCCGGCGCGGGCGCGGCATGGACGATCGTGGCCAAACCGACGACGGAGACCACGAACAGCGCAGGTATCAGATAGGTTCGCACTACACTCAACTTATTGGCAACTCGTTGGAAATACTACCACGGAAGCCAGATTTCGCCACCCCCGGCGAGCCTTCGGATTGAGGCTGTCTCCCGGTCCAGGGCTCCGGTCCTGACACAGTCCCACCCCCTTAGACCCCCCAGGTTTGGGAGCGTGGACAGCGCCCCTTCAACAGGGTCTTGTCCCCGACCCTAACGTATGCGTAGTATCGGTGGCCATTGCGTAGATGAAGGAGAGATTGAGGCCATGAGAAACTACACACTTTTCCTGGTGCTCGGCGTAGCGCTCGTGCTTGCCTGGCCTGCGTCCGTAGCCGAGGCCCAGAAGCGAGGTGCCTCTGCCCGCCTGGTGTGGATGGGAGTGGGGGGAGACAAGGTCCAACAGGGCAAAGCCGTACGCCCAGACGGCAAGCCGGACGGGCGCTTCTCTCTGTCTGTCCGATCCGATCGGTACCGCAGCATCGTCCATGTGCTGCTCCGCAGTTGCGACAAGCGCGGCGTGCTCACGGGCCGGGTGGCCTGGGACACGGACCGCACGAGACTGTGGGTACTGGGTGTATTCAAGCACAACCAGGCCCTTGGGATCGGCAAAGGAAAAACCATCGACCGCATCAAGGGCAAAAAGCGCTACAGCTTGTATGCCTCCAAGCCCCTCGGTGGATTCAAGCCCAACACCCACTACTGCGCCTACGTGACCTTCGACGACGGCATGGGGGTCTCGGCCAGAGCGGTGATCACCGATCCCGTTCGCTCGGGTTTGACCTTCAATGGCCGCAACCGCGACCGCGTGGGTCGCAACCGGCGCCCCTTCCCCGACGGCGTCATGGATGCACATTTCGTGCTCCGTATGGACAGCAGCGGCCGCTCGGTGGAGCTGCGCAGGTTGTCGCTCATCCAATTGGACCGGCGGGGCCGCCCGGTGGCGGGTCGGCGCTGGGATACCGACAAGACCCGAAACTGGCTGCTGGGAGTGGATCGCGGCCGAAAGCGACTGAACAAACGAGACCGGCCCATCCGCGACAAATTCAAGGGCATGGCGGAGTACCACCTCTTCGCCTCCCCGCGCAAAGCGCTCAAGGGCGGCGAACGATTCAAGGTCGTGGCGGAGTTTTCCACCGGCAGTCCCAGTGTGGCCCTGATCACAATCCCGAAGATTCAGCAAGCCAAGGCCCGAATGACCTTCCAGGGTTTCGGAGCTGACAAGCTCGGCGCCGGCTCCCCCTCCGGCCCAGACGGCAAGGTCGACGGCCACTTCCGGCTGACCCTCTCCCAGGCCGCCGGACGAAAGCTCACGGGCCTGGTGATCCGAGCCATCTGGCCCGGTGGAGCCGCAGTCCAGGGTCAAATCTGGGATACGCGCCCCCATGGCTACCGCATGATCGCGGTGTATCGTGGCTCCAAGCGGCTCAACCCCAAGGACCGCGGGCTCAAGCAACATAAGCTCCGGGGCACGGTCACCTATGACATGTACATCCACAACACCGGCTGGGTGCGACCCCTGCAAAACTTCCAGGTGGAAGCGATCTTCGCCGGAGGCGACCGGATCTTCGCCCAGGTGAAGGTCCTCAAGAGGGCGGCTCGGGCGCGGCCGGTCACGGCGGCACTCCGCTACCACGGCTTTGTGGCTGACAAGGTAGGCAAATATAGTAAGGCCGGTCCCGACGGAAGGACCGACGCAAAGTTCACCTTTAGCGTCAACACCGGTGGGCGAAAGATCAACGTCACAAAACTCGAGCTGTCGGTATCTAACGCCAAGGGCAAAACCTGGCGCAAGACGTGGGACACCCAGCCCGGCGGCAACTGGATCCTCGGCGTGGTACGCGGCGGCCGCCGCCTCAACACCAGCGACCGAGCGGTGAAAGACCACGTCGCCGGCCGGGTCACCTACACGCTCTGGGCCTCCGCGGACTCCTATCGTTTTCGGGGACGAATGTTCTCCTTCTTCTCGAAGGGCGGTTACTTCACCGCACGTCTGTACGTTGGCGGCCGGCTGGCGGCCACCAAAACCATCCGTCTACGTAAGTAGGGGACCAGCGGCGCCCGATGCAGCAGTTGCTCTTCGTCCAGGAGACCGGAACCCCCCCCGGCCACTGTCTCGCCTCCACGGCCTACATGATGGAGGCCGTAGGCAAGGGCAGAACCCAGGGTGCGCCGTTTCTGAAGATCAGCCTGCCCGTGGGGGAGGCTGTGGTGCTGGGGCGATACCAGAACGCCAACTCCGCCGTGAACCGAGAGGTATGCGCCACCAGGGACCTGCCCCTTCTGCGACGCCTGTCCGGCGGCAGCACGGCGCTGCTGGGGGAGGGACGTCTCTACCTGGCCCTCGTGCTACCTGACCGGGCCAGCCCCTTGGAGTGCGAGCCCCGGCAGTTTCTGCAGCGGTACGGAGCCGGGCTGATCCGCGGGTTGGTGCAAGCCGGCATGAAGGCCCGCTACTTCGGCAAGGATCTGGTGAGCGTGGAGGATCGCCCCCTAGGGATCATGAGCTTCGAATTGGCGTCGGACGGTACGGCGCTGCTGGAGGCCATCGTGGGCCTCCGGCGCCCCTGGTGGACCGACGACTCCCTGTCGGCCTACCCGCCCCGCTCCAAGGAGGACGGCTCGGTAAGCGGCCCAACCCTGGTGTGTGACGAGCAGTCCCAACTGTCTGACGAATCCCTCGTGGAAGGGATCCGGGACGCGGTGGGGAACCTGCTGGATCTGAAAGTTGAGCCACGAGAGTTCAGCCCCTTGGAGCAGGAGCGCATCAAGAGCCTCGCCCACCGGGTCCAGGTCTCGTCGAATACCCCCGATCCGCTCCCACAGTACCTCAAGCCCTGGACCTCCCGCCCCATCGAGGAGGCCATCGGCTTCGTGGAGGCCACCGTACGCCTGACCCAGGGGCGCTTTTTGCGGGACGTCTCCATTTCCGGAGACTTCATGGCAGACTCCGGTGGCATGGAGGAGTTGGAGGACCGCCTCAAGATGGTCCCAGTCAAACGCCGCCCCGTGGCCCTGGTCATCGACGATGTGCTCGGTGCACCGGAACATGTAATCATGGGCATCCGACGCCTGGGCTCCATTCTGGAGGCCATCCTCGACGCCTCCAAGCAGGGCGCCGAGGAGACGGGCAAGTAGCGCCAGGACCCTCGCTGCGCTATACCACCTCCTTTGTCCTGCCATCCGGCATCTTCCCAACCCAGGCATCTTCACTTTCTCAGGAGCAGCAACGTGAGCGCATTTCGAATCGGTCCTTCTCACATCCTCCCCTCCGGGATAGGCATGGTCGTCCTGTTTTCCGGTCTTCTGATTGAGCTCACCGCCTGCCCGCCGCCCTGCCCTCAGACGGCTCGTCCCCGCTGCGCCCCCTGCCCCCAGGGAGTGCAGCGGCCCCCCGCCCAGAAGCCGGACTGTGCCGAGCTCTGCACGTACTTCACCTACTGTCGCGCTCGCCGCTGGACTCCGCCCAAGCACCTGGCCAAAATGATCCTGGCCTGCGCCACCCAGTGCAAGCACGCCAAGGCCGGCACAGACTCGATGAAGATCTTCGACGGCATCAAGAGCTGCGCGGTGAACCGCTCCTGCGTGGACATGGTGTCTTGCCTCGAGTCCGTGGAGGCCAAAATCCGCGCCTCCAAACCGAAGATCGATCCGGACGCCATCTACAAAGTGGACGTCATGGCCTCCCCGACCCTGGGCCCCCCAGACGCCCTGGTCACCGTGGTGATGTTCTCCGACCACCAGTGCGGCTTCTGCCGTCGGGCCTACGCGGTCGTCAAAGCCGCCCTCAAAAAGCACCCCAAGGGGCTGCGTTTGGTCTACAAGCACTTCCCGCTGTCAGGCCACGTCCAAGGGCTCCTGAGCGCCCGGGCCGCCACCTGCGTGCTCAAGCAAGGCGCGAAGCTCTTCTGGGCCTTCCACGACAAGGCCATGGCCGCGGCCGACTTGTCGCCCAGCGAGCTGCTCACAATGGCCAAAACCGCCGGCGCCAACCCCCAACTCGTATCCGCGTGCATAAAGGCCCAACAGGGCGCAGCCGCGGTCAAGGCTGACCTCAGCCAAGGCGAAGCCCTCGGCATCGACGGAACCCCGACCTTCTACATCAACGGTAAGCGCTATCCCGGCTTCCTCTCCGAGCCAGAGCTCGACACCGCCATCACCGAAGCCCGCGCCCGCGCAGAGGCCGCAACAAAGTCCGGCGTCAAGCCCGCCGACGTCTACCGCCACCTCACCGCCCAAGGGTCCACCAAGCTCAAGCACCTCCCCGCCAAGCGGTCCGCCCCGCGCCCCCACTCCCGTCCCCGCCCACGCCCGTGATCACAACCACCGCTCGGTAACGCCCCAACGTGCTCGCGTAGTTGCCCCCGTCACGGTTGACCCGGCGGGGGCGAGCCTTCACACTGAACACGATCATGATCAGATCCAACGACAACCAGGCGACCTCGGTGATCGGCGGCGAACGCTCACCCGGCGGCGGACGATTTCCCGGCGGCGGACGATTTCCCGGCGGCGCACGATTTCGGGGCGGCAACGCCACGGGAGTGCGCAGTAGCGACAAGCGGAAACCACTGGCCAAGCGGGTGCGGCCCTCCGAGCGCATGCGCATTACGCGGGAGGGCTGGCTGTTCATCGTCATCAGCATCGCCATCGGTCTGGCGGCCATCCGGTCGGGCAACAATCTGCTGTTTCTGATTCTGGGCATGATGCTGGGGCTGCTCATCGTCTCGGGGATCCTGTCGGAGCTGTCGCTGCGCGGACTCACCTTCTCCCGGATACCGCCAGGCTCCTTGCACGCGGTCAAGCCCTTCCTCATGGGCATCTCGGTGACGAACATTAAGCGGTACTTTCCCTCCTTCTCCATCGAGGTAGAGGATATCCAGGGCGAGCGGGTGTTAGACAAGCGCTGCTATTTTTTGAAGATCCCCGCAGGTCGTACCCAGACCACCGCCTACCGGCACGCCTTCGCCCGCCGGGGACGGTACGGTTTCTCGGGGTTCAAAGTGTCGACGAAGTTTCCCTTTGCGCTGCTGCGCAAGTCCCGCGTGGTGGAGCTCGACACCGAGGTGCTGGTGCTGCCGGCCATTCGGAGGGTGAGCCTACCACCCTTGCCCGCCCCCTCCACCGCCGGGGATCACCACCGCCGACTGCGGGGCCGAGGTGGCGACATTTACGGCCTTCACGACTTCCGCCCCGGGGACGACCCGCGAGAGATCCACTGGAAGGTCTCCGCCCATCGGGGACGGCTGGTGCTCCGTGAGCGGGAGGCGGAGTCCGCCCGGGAGCTTATGCTTCGGCTGGATCACCGCCTGGTGCCCAACGACGAAGGCAGCCTCCTTTCGGCAGCGGAGTCCATCGAGCTCGCCATCAACACCACCGCCTCCCTGGCGGCCCACCTGATCCGCCAGGGATATCAAGTGGGGCTTGTCACCCTGGACGGCTCCCTGCCCACCGACGATGGACCAGCCCACCTGACACGCATCCTGCGACACCTGGCGCTGGTGGACTACGCCGATATTGACGCCACGTACTCTCGGGGGCCCCAGCCGGGGCTACTGCTGAACGTAAGCCACACCGGACAGGTGTCCCTGGTCAGCCGCACGGGGCCCACCGAGGCCGTCGCGTGAGGTTCCGCACGGTACACAAGATGGCCACCTACCTGATGGTGGGCGCCAGTCTCGGGGCTCTGGCCCTGGGAAACAACCTCAGCACCCTCATCCTCGCTGTGGTCCTGTTGGCGATCCTCCTGTCGGCATTTCTGCCGGAGCGGAGAGAGGCCTCGGTCCTGTGGCAAACGGCCTGGACCGTGTCCACCTTCGTGGCCCTGGGGCTGTGCATCGTGGAGTTTCTGCTGCGCAGCGAGCTGGTACTGTCCACCGTCAACTTCCTGCTGTTTCTGCTCGTCAACAAGCTATTCAATCGTCGCACGGGTAGGGACTACCTGCAGCTGTACGTGGTGACCTTCATGATGGTGGTGGCGGGCTCGGTGCTGAACATCGGCCTCTCCTTCGCCCTGCTTTTCATGGTGTACATCGTGGCCACTACCTGGTCGCTGATCTTGTTCCATTTGCGACGGGAGATGGAGGAGAACTACCTCATCAAGCACTCCTCGGACAGCCAAAGCGAGCGGGTGGCCGTGGACCGGATCCTCAACTCCCGCCGCATCGTGGGCGGTAAGTTCCTGCTGGGTACCTCGGTGGTGTCGGTGACGGTCTTTGTGCTGGCCGTGTCTACCTTTCTATTCTTCCCCCGCATGGGCAGCCAGCTCGCCATGGGCCGCGTCGGCCGTCCCCGATTCATTACGGGATTTTCGGATCGGCTCGCATTGGGCGGTCACGGGCGGCTGCGAGACAATCCCCAAATCGTCATGCGGGTGTACCTGCCCAACCGCCCGGCCACCCTACGCATCAACACCCTGAGGTGGCGAGGCACCTCCTTCGACCGGTATTTGAATGGACGCTGGTTCCGCACCGACAACGCCCCGGTTCCAGCCCACGCCCACCGCCGCAACCTGCTGGAGATCTACGGCCGCGGCCAGAACGATCCGCGGAGTCACGCGCACCGGCTGGGCCACGCTCTACGGCAAGAGGTGTACCTGGAGCCCATCGGTACGGACATCCTATTCGCCGCCACCTGGCCCGTGGGCGTAGACACCAAGAACTTCCGTGGAGCCAAAAACCCGCGGTTCCGCGTGGAACCCGGGGGGGAGATACGAGGCAACCTGGGCACAGGCGGCGGCCACTACGTGGTCTACTCCGATCTGCGACGCCCGAGCCGTGCCGCCCTGGCGGCCACGGGGAGCAACGCGACGCCGCCTACCATTCGCGCCCACTACGTCAGGCCCTACGAGCCTCTCCCAGCGGGGGTCGCCCTGTTGGCGCGCAAGATCACCGCCGGCAAGCACCACCGTCTCCTCAAAGTGGAGGCGGTGCTCGCCTACCTGGGCAAGGGATTTCGCTACTCGCGAAACCTGCGCACCAAGCGCGGCCGTGACCCGGTGGTTCACTTCCTTCTGCACCGCAAGCAGGGCCACTGCGAGTACTTCGCGTCGGCCATGGTGCTGATGCTCCGCGCCGTAGGTGTGCCCGCGCGGGTGGTGACGGGGTTTTTGGGCGGCGCCTGGAACCGCTACGGCGGCTACGTGTCTGTGCGCCAGGGAGACGCTCACGCCTGGACAGAGGTGTGGTTCGAAAACGCGGGCTGGGTGACCTTTGATCCCACACCACCGGCGGGACGTCGCCCCCTGGCCACCACGGGGTACTTCGACCGCATGAAGCTCTTCTTCGACAGCCTGCGCATGCGATGGCATCGCTGGGTCATCGACTACGACGTGAACCGTCAGGTAGGCCTGCTACAGAACGTGAAGGGGCGTATGACACGGCTGCGAAAGCGCGCCAAGCGTAGCCTCTCGGCCTCGCCCACCTGGGGGTATGTAGGACTGGGCGTGGCGATGGGCTTACTCCTCATGTGGGTGGTCTGGCGACGCCGCAAGCGCCGCGGGCAGGGTACCGACGAGGTCGACAGCCGCCCGCCACGGCGACTGGCTCGCCCCATGGCGCGGCTGCTCAAAGGTCTCGCCAAACACGGCCACCGGCGAGAGCCCGGCCAGACCATCGCCGAGCTCGCCTCCCGGGTGGACGACGCCTCCCCGGGCCTCGAGCCCACCACCGCGCACCTCACACGTCAATACTACGAGCTCCGATACTCGGGCGCCCAGCCCCCTTCGGACGCTCTGGACAATCTGGATTCTGGCGTGCGCACCCTCCTGGCCAACCTCGCCGCCCTCCGATCCGCCAAGCAGCAAGAGCGAACCACATGAGCAAATGTCCCCACTGCGGATACAGCGACCCCAGCGCCTGGCAGGAGTGTCCATCCTGTGGCCAGTACGCCGGTCCGGAAGCCAACGCCGCTCCGCCTGGTCACAACCCCTACGCAGCACCCACGGCCGCCAGCGCGCCCCAGCCAACCTATGGGTACGCCTATCCCCCGGCCGCCATGCTACCCACCTCGGGCAAAGCCATCGCCGCCATGGTGATCGGCATCTGCTCCATTGTGCTGTACTTCCTGGGCTTCATCCTGGGCCCCCTCGCCATCGGTCTGTGGGCCAGCGCCCGCAACGACTTCAAGCAGATCCCCCCGTCCTACAAGGGTCAGGGCCTGGCCACCGCCGGCCTGGTCACCGGTATCATCGGCACCCTCATCGGCCTGCTCATGGTGCTGATCATCATCTTGACCCTCGCCATGGCCGCCCAGTCCCCACGCCACTATTAAATATCCCCCGGCAAAGCCGGGGGGATTACAATCGATAGCCGCTCAAAGCGGC
>JAOZUO010000341.1 GCA_029938605.1 Deltaproteobacteria bacterium
CCGGACAAGGATAGGCTGGGACTCGCGAGAAGCCTTCGCCTGCGTCGGGGTCATTCTTCCAGTAGCTGTTTGGCCAGCGCGGCCTCGATGGTGAAACGCAGTTGGGCGCCGGTAAAGGGCTTGGGCAAGAACCCAGCCGCTCCGGCACTCGACAGCGTGTTGACCTTGGCGTCATCATGGTACCCCGAAACGATGAGCACGCGCACCCGGGGGTTGATGCCGAGCAACACGGCCATCACCTGCTCTCCATCCATCCCGGGCATGATGAGGTCTAAAACCACCAGGGCGATACGCTCGGAGTGCTCACGATACAGCTCCACCCCGGTCGGCCCATCTTCGGCGCCCACAACTTCGAGGTCCATCGACTGCAACATGCGCCCAAGGCTCCGGCGGACCACGGCCTCGTCGTCGATGACCAACACCAGGTCCCGCCCGGCGTTCCGCGTCTCGGCGAGGACGCCCGGCCGGACAGTGGCCGTCATCTCCTCGGATTTCTGAGGCGCCCGGTCCATGGCCGGTAAGACCACGTGGAACTCCGTACCCACGCCGGCCTCGCTCTCGGCCCAGATGCGCCCTCCGTGGCTGGTGACGATACCGTACACCACGGCCAACCCGAGACCCGTCCCCCGCCCCCGCTCCTTGGTACTGAAAAATGGCTCGAAGATCCGCTCCCGGATCTCCTCATCCATGCCTTGGCCCGTATCACGCACCGTGATGAGCACCTGGCGGCCGCCGTCCCGCTTCGGGGACGGCTCCGACAGCTTCGCCGTCACGGTCAACTTCCCGCCGCCGGCCATGGCGTCGCGGCTGTTAATACACAGGTTCATCAACATCTGAAAGAGCTGCGACCGGTCCCCCACCACAAAGAGCCCGTCGGCCGTGTCCACGTCTATGATGATGTTGGGATCGAAGGTACGCGACAACAGCTTCAGCACCTCGCCCACCACAACCGCTACGTCCGCCGGGGCCTCCTCCCAGTTTCCGCGCCGGGCAAAACCCAGCAATTGGCGCACCAACTCGCGAGCGCGGTCCGCCGCCGCAAGTACGTCATCCAAGCACTCGTTGGCCAGGGGCATGGGCTCAGCCCCCTCCGTCACGCACTCGAGGGCGAGCTCAGCGTTGCCGATGATGGCCGCCAACAGGTTGTTGAAATCGTGGGCGATGCCGCCGGCGAGCTGGCCCATGGACTCCATCTTCTGGACCTCAACGACCTCCTCTTCTTCACGGCTTCGCAGCGAAAACAGAAACACCGTCTCGGCGCCGATGGCCACGCGATCCCCCGCCCGGAGCGTGTACTCGGTGATGCGCTCTCCGTCGACGCGGGTGCCGTTGTGGCTACCCAGATCGCTCAGCGTGTAAGAACCGTCCTCCTGACGAAGAATACGCGCATGGCGCCGGGAGGCGTCCACCGCGGAGAGGCGGATGGTGCAGTCGCTGGCTCGGCCGATGAGGGTCTCGGCACCCAGACGATACCGCTTGCCGAAGCTCCGCCCCATGAGCGTGGTCAAGGTGGCCGGTGCGTGAGGGTTGTAGCCGACCCCTTGCGACAAGTCGGAGACGGACACCGGCTCGGTGGTCATCCAGCCGTTGGGGTTGGACTCAGAGGCGAGGGTCGAAGCGGAGGACGAAAGGCCTGTTTGAGCCTCCGACTCTCCCGATAACTTCTTCTGCGTCGGATCTACGCTCATCTACGGGCACTCCATGGGGACCTGGAATCCACAAAACGCCAGGCATCTTCTCTGCTTATTTATGTTATTTACATTACAACACGCCCCAGCGTGAGTCAATGGCAAAGGGGCTGGTCTCGGCGTGCGGACCAGCCTCAGGAAACTGAGGGCCGCCGGGCGGGAAAGGAACAAATACCGCCCCGACATCCCTCCCCCTCGGAAGGTAACCTCCCGAAAACCATACGTGCGTTCCAGCCCCTAGGCTGGCACCGATCCTGCAGGCCCAGGGGAAGCGGCCCAGAACCGTGCAACGTCGAGGACTCTACAGTGTCCATGAGTTGAGAGGAGCCCAGACCCCATTGTCGAAACGATCATTTCTCCCCACGCTCGCTACCCTGGTCGCCCTGGCGGGATGCGGCGACTTCGATATCCGAGACGGCATCCTGGCCGGCTCCTCCTACTGCGAGGATATGAACGGCGCCTTCCACTTTCGGACCCACACGCCTCCCTGGAAGTACAACAAGGAGTACAAGTGCAGCTCCATTGTGAACCAGGAATGTGTGGGCACCTGGGAGGCCACGGGCCGCTACGTGTTCGTGGTCAGCGACATCCCCTTCGTGAACCTGAACTCCGAGATCATCACCATATTGCACGTGCAGACCCTGTCGGGCAATCCCAAGACCCTGGCGCAACAGCTCATCGCCGCCGAGAGCATTGGCCAGGATTCGAGCATCGCCGAGTTCTACAACGACATCGAGTACCCGGCCCTCATCGAACACGCCGAGCCGGGCCTGAGCGGCTGGGAGGTGCTGTGGCGCCAGAACCGCGAATTCGGGGGCTCGACCTACAATTGGTACCGACGGAACGTATTCTTCAGAGCCACCGGCAACCGCGTCTTCCACCTGGAGATGTACTCCATCGACAGGCTGGACAGGCCCGAGTTCGACGCCATGATCGGCAGCTTCCGCGAGGGGATCTCACCCGACGGCGCCCCGGATTGCACCTGTCGCGATGAGCACGACCCCCTGGGTGGCGTTCAGGACTGTTAGGCCCCGATCAGCAATTACTGAGCCGGGCCTTAGCCACGGTCGCAGCCTACATCACGGGCAGTGCCAGTCCTCGTCCGAACCGTCCGTACAATCATCGTACCCGTCGCACTCGTAGCTCGCTGGAATGCACTGACCGTCATCGCACTCCCACTCGGTGGATGGATCGCAGCCGAAGGTGCCGCACAGGGTCGGGTCCTCGTCGGACCAGTCCGAGCAGTCGTAGTCCCCGTCGCACTCGTAGCTCGCCGGGATGCACTGACCGTCATCGCACTCGAACTCCGACCAGGGATCACACCCCGTCGTTCCACAGAGGGTCGGATCCTCGTCAGAACC
>JAOZUO010000084.1 GCA_029938605.1 Deltaproteobacteria bacterium
GCGATACCCGGGAGTGTGTCTGCTCTGGCGGGCTTTCGGGCGGGCAGGTGTGTCTGAGTGACCTCACCGGTTGGACGCCTTGCGACTGTAGCCAAAGTGGCGTGGACGGGGGAGTTGGGGAGGACGGCGAAGACGGCGAAGTCGGGGGAGATGGCGAAGTCTGTGGAGACGGACTCGACAACAACGGAAACGGGTCAGCCGATGAGGGCTGCGCCTGCGAGGCCGGGATGGAGCAGAGCTGTTACCTCGGCGTAGCAGCGCAGGCCGGCGTTGGAGCCTGCGTGATGGGGACGCAGCGCTGTCTGGATCCCGGTTCGGAGTTCGGAGGGACCTGGGGGCTCTGTACAGGGAGCGGACTGCCGGAAGTCGAATCTTGCAACGGGCAAGACGACAACTGCGATGGCGTCATCGATGAGGGATGTACCTGTGTCGCCGGTGAGACGGAGTCCTGCTACTCCGGTCCGCCTGCAACCCTCAATATCGGCTCCTGTCACGGTGGTCAGCGGACCTGTAGCGCCACCGGGGAATGGGGCCCATGTGTCGGATCGGTTGTCCCGGCGGTCCAACAGTGCGTGGGCGGCGATGAGGATTGCGACGGACAGATCAACGAAGGTTGCTGTGTTCCCGTCGCAGAAATTTGCGGTGATGGTATCGACAACGACTGTGATGGCGCCATCGACGAAGGATGTAGTACCAGCGACTGTGGCCCGTTGGTTCAATATCAGTGGTCACATGAGTACTTCAGTCAAGCTTACCCCGTCACCCAGACCAGCAGCGCCGCAGGATGCCGCGACGTCTGTAACAGCTACTCTGACACCGTCTGCTGTCAATGGACCGACTACAACCAAAATTGCTACGCGTTCTTCGGCGCGGGATGCGTCGCGAAGTGGAATGATGCTCTGATCGGAGATTTCCACTGGGGCGTCATCTGCAACTGAGCTCCTCAGCGCCATACGAGGCACGTGCCCTCGTTGTCGTCGCTAATATAGTTCTCTTTGCGCCCAAGCCAATAGGCGATGAGGTAGTCGATCCCCGGGAATGTGCCCGCCAGGTCGGGAAGGCTGAACAGGCCCCATGGATGTCGCTGCCACATGAAGTCCCCTACGACTCGATCGGCAACATCCACAGCGCCATCGTGATCGGTTTGATCGGTGCATCCACTCTCATGTGGGAGGTACTTTGCGGTACTGCGAAGGTCGACCGCAACAACGACACGTGGAGGTGGAGGGAAGCCGGCGAGTTGCAGCGCCGCGTCGCTGGCGATCGACGTACTGGCACCAGGGAAAGTGGAAGCATAGATGAACGAGAAAAAGCAGTTCTTCGTGTTCTCAAACTCATTCCACATGCGCCCATGCAACACGTCGTTACGAATCGTCGCCAGACGACCGGGATCGGTTTCGAGGCGGACGAGGTTGTACATGGGCTCCATGGTGATGTTGTTGCCGTAGTACCCGTCGCCGCAGCTTCCCGTGTAGACCCACTCGGCTGCGATTTCGAGCCAGTCATTCGCATTTCCGCCCTCGCCTTGGGCGGCGGTGTAGTAGTCGTAGATTGCATTGCGGCGGCTTGCATAGGCAGGGATATTCTCGGTGACCTTGAGGGCCACCTGGAAGAACGACATAAGCATGATTGCCGTTCCTGAACGACGGATGTCGGGAGTTATACCAAACCCCGGGATTTGCCGAATCATGTGGGCCATGTTCGGCGCGAACTCGCGGAAGCCAAGCACGTTGGAATTCTCGAGACTATTTGTATCCAGTCGCAGCTCCAAGGAGCCGTCATTGAGCTCTCGGCTATCGAGGAGTACGAAGCGCAGGGTAATATTCGTAGTGGAAAGGGGGGTGCCATTTACGACGATTTTTACCGGGACGGTCCGCTCCTTCATCAGCTCTTCGACGAGCTCAACCACGTCTTCACGAATCAATGCTCGCGTAGCTTCGTCGTCGGAACCGAGGGCTTCGTAGGCCAATGCGTAGCCAACCATGACCCCTTGATACTGATCGCGACTAATATCGCCGATGTAGTCGTATTGAGATCCGTTGTAGTCAACATCGCAGAAGACTCGCGCTTCGCTACACTGCATATCGCCCAGAGTGGCGGGGTGGAACGCGCCGGCTGGCATTGCAAAGCGAGCCAGCAAGCCGGGGTCCCCGGAGACGTTGAACCAAAGGTGCAAGGTATCGACCAACTCGATGAGGTTGGCGCGAGCGTCGGCGGCACCTGTAGCCTTGAGCCTAAGCGCCTCGGCGGCCAAATAGTTTCCCGTCCAAAGGGCCGAGTCGCCGATTCCGCCGAGGTAGACGACGTTGTTGTAGGTGGGGGCATCACTGTAGCGCGCGTTGCCCACGCCGCCAAAGGCCAAGCTGTCACGGCGCAACCATTGAGTGTACACGCGCGCCCGATCGTGGGTCGAGTTCATCGCGTTTGCGATCACCCAGGAAGATGAGTCGATGTCGTAAAGCTCGCAGTGGGCACCGCCATTGGTATCGCCCAGGTTGCACTCGTCCGAGCAGGCGCCGACAACGCAGGCTCCCGCAACACAACCGGAACCCGCGGGGCATTGCTCATCTTGCCACTCTCCCTGGCTGCAGTACCGACGGGTTTGATAGTCGATACACCGTCCCTCGGATGCCGTACAGTCAGCCGGAGCGTTGGGATCCGCGTCGGGTGCATCGGGATCCGCGTCGGGTGCGTTGGGATCCGCGTCGGGTGCGTTGGGATCCGCGTCGGGTGCGTTGGGATCCGCATCCGCCGGGGCGCCTCCGTCCATGGTTCCGTTGTCGTTTCCTCCCGAGCTGCTTTCACAGCCTGCCAGGATCAGAGCGATGGCGACGAGTAATATCCTGCTTCTCATACATATTATTTAAGTCAAATCCATTGAGATTTCAACGCGCGAGTCGCACAATGTAGACTATTGCGACGTATGGTGATTTGCGCAGGGGTGAATGTGACCGAATCGATGCCCCTTCCTTAGCCGGCTTCGAATACCCATTTGAACAGCACGCCTACCTCGTGGCTGAAGCTTTGGGCTCCGCCGCCGGATCCCCAACCGGGACGGTAGTAGGGCTCTACGAATATTATGTTCAGGCTCGATGTTTCTCTTTTCGACCAAAGGGGGATGGGCACGCCCACCATGAGGTGCAGGTTGTGGAGCGGCACCCGGGGAGCGTTGTTTCCGCTGGAGGTCATTCCCACGGAGTAGCCCAGTCCGATGTTGACGCCATACCAGACGCCGGCCTCAATATAAGGCAGGAGGTGGGTGGACTCTGGCTGAAAGGCGCCGCGCAGACCCACCGACAGCCAGAGGATTTTGTACGCACCGGTCAAGTCGATGGTAACCGAGGCGGCGGTGATGTCCTTGGCGACGAATATCCCCGCGGACCCACCCAGGCTCAGTGAGTATTTGGGGATCTTCGGGAGCCCGCTGTGGGCGCGGACGGTCGGCGTCGCGACGCAGCAGCTACCGATCACCAGAGCGATCGCCACCAGGGGGATCGCCATCATTCGAGCGCGAGTCATCATGTCCACATGGTTTTGTCCGCATCTACCCGGGGGGGCAGTAGCGCGGTGATCAGTTCTTCACATTGCCGCAGGGTCATGATGCGGGGCACGGGATAGTCGGGGTGGGCCTCGTCCAAAGCGCGTCGGGCGATGAGGGGAATGTCGGACGCTTGCAGCTGGGCGATGGTGGTGGGGATCTGCATGCGTTCGTTCATTTGGTCGATGGCTTCGATGAACCGGGAGGCGAGCACCTCGTCGGAGTCGCCGGGCTCACCGAGGTCGACGAGCCTCGCCAGGGCCGCCAGCTTGGGCTGCGCCTCCACGCGGCAAAACCGGAGCACGTGGGGTAAAATGATGGCGTTGGCCAGCCCGTGGGGCACGCCGTAGAGGCCGCCCATGTTGTGGGCGATGGCGTGTACGTAGCCGATGTAGGCCCGGGTGAAGGCGGCGCCGGCGCAGTAAGACGCCAGGGCCATCTGATAGCGGGCCTCGAGGTCGGCGCCGTCGCCATAGCACGTTTCGAGATTGCCGAAGATCAGTCGCACGGCGCGCTCGGCGTTGCTGTCGGTGAACGTGTCGCCGCTGCGGCCGATGTAGGCCTCCACGGCGTGGGTCAGGGCGTCCATGCCCGTGGCCGCCGTGATGGCGGGGGGCAGCCCGGCCATGAGCTCGGGATCCAGCACGGCGATTTTGGGCACCAGCTTCAGGTCGGTGATCACGAACTTCCGGTGGCTCTGGGCGTCGGTGATCACCGCCACCACGGTACATTCCGAGCCGGTGCCGGCGGTGGTGGGCACGCAGAAGAAAGGCGGGATGGGCAGCACCACCCGAAAGAGCCCCTCCATGCGTCGCACCGACAGAAACGGGTTACCCAACCGGGCGCCGATGATCTTGGCGCAGTCCATGGGGGAGCCGCCCCCAAAGGCGACGATGCAGTCGCATCCGCTCGCCCTGTAGGACCGGATGCCGTCCTCGATGTTTTCGACGGTGGGATTGGGCTGCACCCGGTCGAACACGGTGTAGGCGATGTCGCGCTCGGCGAGGGTCTTCAGAAAGCCGCCGGGCAGGTCGAGGGCCATGAGATCCTTGTCAGTGACCAACAGCACATGCCGCAGACCCCGCACGTTGATGTTCTCGGCCAGCTGCTTGACGCTCCCGGTACCCGTCAGCAGCCCTGGAATCGGAAAGGGCAACAGCGAGGCGGTCCCCTTCATCACCGTCTGATAGGTTCGATAGTAGGCTTCCTTGAGTTTCCCAAGCATGTCATCCCTCCGCAGCAAGGTAGGTCCGGTCCCCCGCAGGAAAATCCCCACAATCCTGCTTATCAAGGCAGGCAAGGCGAATCAACGATTATTGACGCATGGCGCCGACCCACAGCGTCTTGACCGCGGCGACGAGGGTGGCCACGCGCTTGGGGTCCACGGGGGCGCGGACGTCGGCGTCCCTTTTGACCCAGGTGCCCACGATGGCGCCTTGGGCATGGGGGGCCAGGTGTGGGGCGTTGTCCGGGGTGAGGCCGGAGCCGATGAGGACGGGGGTGGTGCCGGCAGCGGTGGCGACCCGACGGAGGAGGTCGACAGAGACCGGGGCGCCGGTAGCCTCGCCGGTGACGATGACCGCGTCGGCCAGGCCGCGGTTGACGCAGTCACCGGTGGCGTCCTCGGGGGTGAGGGGCGCCAGGGGGGCGGCGTGCTTGACCAGCACGTCGGCGGCGATGGACAGGGACGTAGCGTCGAGGCCCATGGATGCGCGGTAGCGCAGGGTCTCGTAGGCTTCTCCCTCGATGAGGCCCTGGTCGGTGACGTAGGCGCCGGTGTGGACGTTGACGCGGATGAAGTCGGCGTCCGCGGCGGCTGCGGCGCCCAGGGCAGAGCGGGCGTCGTTCCGGAGGCAGTTGATGCCCATGGGGAGTCCGTACCGGGACTTGATCTCAGCGGCCACCAGGGCGAGGAAGGCCGTGTGGTGAGGGGGGACGCGGGCATCGGCCGTGCCCTTGGGGAAGGGTGCGGAGCCGAAGTTTTCCAGGATGAGGCCGTCGACGCCGCCGCTTGCCAGGGCGTCGGCGTCTCGGAGGGCGAATTTTTTCACGGGGGCGAAGCCACCGCCGTCGTGGCGGGGATCGCCGGGCAGGGCGGGTAGGTGCACCACGCCGATGAGGCCGGTGGGGATCATGGTGGTGTCTCCAGAGCGTTGCTCAGCGCAGGGGCGCTGCTCAGCGCAGGGGGATAGGGTCAGCTCACGACGCCGCCGCATTTGGTGACGCCCGGGTCCACGGTGTCCCAGATCTTGCCGTAGCCCACCACGAAGGGCTTGTCCGTACAGGTCACTTCGAGCTTGCCCGAGCCGTCCCAGGTGAACTTGAACTTGAAGTCGAAGCCGTAGGCGGTGATCTTGAAGGTGCCTTTGGTGGTGCCTTCAATCTGGGCGCCGCGGCCCTCGAGCCCCTTCTTCATGCACTCGAAGACGTCTTCGTTCACTTGGGTGTAGGTGCGGTTCTTGTTGGCCATTGGGGGTTCTCCTTCTATAGCTTCAGCTTTGGGCTTCGGCTTTGGGGGGCGGACTTGTAGTCTGGGAAAGTTACCAGAGGTTGGCTGCGCCCGCCAGCATGCGCTGGACGTAGTCGGGCTGGCGATCCTGGGACCACCGGGGGTAGCCGCCCCGGGCCACGTAGTCGAGCAGGCGTCGAAATTCTCCGGTGCTGAAGATGGTTTCGGCCAGGCTGACGGTGGCGGCGCCTGAGTCCCAGCGCAGCCCGAAGTCCTCACCGTCGCCGAATCGCTCCACCAGGGGGATGACGAGGTCGCGGGTCTGGTGGCCGTCGGGGTTTTGGCGGAAGTCCTGAGGGGCGGCGGGGAAGGGCCATCGGCGGTAGGTGGCGCCAATGAAGCCTCCGTGGTCGCGACCAGCGATGGCGCCGTGCAGGTCCCCCGCGGCGGCCCGGTCGGTGATGCGCCAACCAGCCACCAGGGCGGAGTCCCCGGCGGCGAGCCCCTCCACGGCGGCGCAGAAGTCGTCGGCGAAGAAGAACGCATCGTTGAGCAGGAGCATGTGGGACTCGATCTGGAAGAAACCGAAGACGACGGTACAGTGGCTTTGGGATTCGAATGCGAGCGGCATGAACGGATTTATCCTGCTCCTGGTTGGAGCCTTGGGCTATAGTATCTGTGGATATTATTGTAAGTCCAGTAGGATAAGGTCATGCACCCTTCGACCGGCAATACTCTCATCGGAACGTCTATTGGGAACTACCAGGTCATCTCCGAGCTTGGAGCTGGCGCCATGGGGGAGGTGTACCTGGGTGAGCATCCGCAGATCGGCCGGCGGGTGGCCATCAAGGTGCTGGTGGAATCGCTGGCCAACAACCAGGCCATGGCTGAGCGGTTCATGTCCGAGGCCCGCGCCGTCAATAAGATCAACCACCCGAATATCATTCAGATCTTCGACTTTGGCCAGCTTCCGGACGGGCGGCTGTATTACACCATGGAGTACCTCCAGGGTCGAGAGCTCAAGCACGTCCTTATAGAGCATGCACCTTTGAGCCTGCAATCCACCGCGGATGTACTCCGGCAGATCTCCGGGGCGCTTCAGGCCGCGCACTCCATGGGAGTCGTGCATCGGGATCTCAAGCCCGAGAACATCTTTGTGGTGGAGACCGACCACGGCTTCACCGTGAAGATCCTCGACTTCGGCATCGCCAAGCTGCTGGAGCCGGGCATGGGCTCGAGTCACCGCACCTCCACGGGCATGATCATGGGCACGCCCCTGTACATGTCCCCCGAGCAGGCCGCCGGGGACGTGAACAAGATCTCGGCGCAGTCCGACATCTACTCCCTGGGGGTCATCGCTTTCCAGATGCTTTCGGGGTGTCTGCCCATCGATGCGCCCACCACGGCGCAGATCCTCGCCATGCACATCACCGAGCCGCCCACGCCCCTGGCCACGGTGGTCGATGGCATCCCCCCCGAGGTGGCCACGGTGGTGGAGGGAAGCCTCGCCAAGGAGCCGGAGCTGCGGCCGCGCACCTCCCAGGAGTTTTACGAGAGCTTCGCCCGGGCGTGCGTGGGGGCGGTTCCGGGCGCGGTGGCCATCCCGTTGACCTTGCCTGGCAAGTCCATGGTGGGCAGCTCCTCTACCGCGGGCATCAGCTCCGCGGGTAAGACCCCTTCCACTCTGGGCGAATCCGCCGGCGAGGTCGTCTCCCTGTCCGGCGACGAGGAGTATTCGTCTGGGTGGTCCGGCGGCAAGATCGCCGCGGTGGTGGTGGTCCTGGTCCTTGCTTTGGGTGGCGTGGGCGCCGCAGCCTGGTACATGAGCCAGAAGAAGGACACCGGCGGTAAGGGTGATCAGCAGGCCCAGGCGTCGGCCATGGCCCCCGTCATGCAGGCACCACCCATGGTCGCCGAGCCGGTCATGCGTCCGGTGGTGGCGCCGAAGCCCGACCCACTCAAGATCTTCAAGATCGGGGTGCGGTCCAAGACCCGGCGGATCCGGGTGGAGATTACCCTCGGCAACCAAAAGCCCTTCAAGAGGCGGATCCCCTTCAAGCTGGAGGTCAAGGGCGGCGAGCGGGTGACCCTGCGCGGCACCCGGCGGGGATACGAGGAGCAGGTGGAGAGCTTCCTGGTCACGGCGGACAAGAAGGTGGTCTTCTCACTGGACCGCATTCGCGCCGGTACCCGTCGTATCCGTCCCCGTTCCCGTTCCCGTTCCCGGCCCATGATCATCACCGCAAGATCGCGGCCCCGACCTCGATATCGTCCCCGTCCCCGTCCCCGAAGAGTGCGCGCTCTGGGCGAGGGCACACTCAAACCCATGTTCTGACAGGTCACACCATGACAGCAGTGACGAAATCTTCGACGCGAAACAGACCTCAGACGGCGTTGTCTGTCGGCAAAGTGCTGCTGGTGGGACTGGTGGTCGTGCTGGTGGCCGTACCGGCGGCCGGCTGCTCCGCCATTGTCGAGAAGAAACTGGGAGACGGCTTCTGTGGCGACGGGGTGAAGGGGCCCGAGGAGGAGTGCGACGACCAGGACTTCGGCGATCGGGACTGCACTTTTTACAACGGCGATGGCGCCACGGGCGATCTGGTCTGCGATCATTTCTGCAGGATTGATCAACAGCACTGCATGGGTGGTGAGGGTTGCGGCAATAACATCTGTGAGCCGGGCGAGTACGACGAGGGCTGTGTGGAGGATTGCTGGAGCCAAGATTGCTGGGATGGCTACTGCCAGTACTGGGAGAACATCGACTTCTGTTCCGAGGACTGCTCCGGGCCGATTATTTGCGGCAATGGTGTTCGGGAGCATGGCGAGGATTGTGATGGAGACGATCTCGGAGGCACGACTTGTGAGGCCCTGGGCCGCGGCCCAGGTTTCCTGACGTGCGCTGGGGACTGTATGATTATCGCAGCCGGCTGTGCTGGTATTTGTGGCGACGGGTTTTGTGAGCTCGGCGAGGACATCGGAAACTGCGCCGTGGACTGCCACAACAATAGCTGCGGTGACGGGACGTGTGACAACTGGGAAAACGACGTTACCTGCCCCTCGGACTGTCAGCCAATCACGTGGTGCGGCAATGGCATACAGGAGATGGGGGAGGAGTGCGACGGTTTTGATCTGGGGGGGTGGACCTGCCAAGCAGCGAGTCACGCACCGGGGGACCTCCAGTGCAACTCGAACTGTGGGTTGGATCTGTACTCGTGCGGACCGGAGTTCCTCTGTGGCGACGGCGCTAGGACCGATGGTGAGTATTGCGAGGGTGTGAACCTGGATGGCCAGACCTGCGACTCGCTTGGGTACGGGGCCGGGGGTGGGGCGCTGGTGTGTAATGGCGACTGCACCTTCCGCACCGCGGGTTGTACTCCGCCCAGCGGGGCGCCGGACGGAGCCCCCTGTGGAGGCGACATAGATTGTGAGGGGGGGATTTGCTGGCGCAACGATGTTCACGGCTATTCGATGACGGACGGGTACTGTACACGTAGGTGCGACTTCGGCGTGTGCCCTTGGGGTGGCGTCTGCGTGCACTTCGGGCCAGGGGACCAGGCCCCTTACTGCTATTCACCGTGCCTGGACTGTCGTGGCGGCTACGACTGTTATTCGCCCACCCCCCAATCACCAGATATCTGTTGGCCTCCGTCCCCGTTCTAGCTCCGCGTGACGCAGAATCCCGCTCCGAACTGTGCTATCTTGGATTTCATCGATGACCCAGAGATCGACGACCTAGAGAGAGAGTGATCATGCATAAAGTTTGTGCCTTCGCGGTGGCGCTCCTGCTCACCACTGCTGCGGGACCGTTAGCCGAGGCCGCGCCGAGCGGGAATAAGAAGCTGGCCAAGAAGCTCTTCGAGAAAGGGGAGCTTTTCTACCAGCAGGGGGATTTCCCCAAGGCCCTGTCTTACTATAAGCGAGCGCACAAGACGCTCCGGCACCCGGCCTTCATCTTCAACATCGCCCAGTGTCATCGCCAGCTCAAGCACTGGACCAAGGCGCTGTTTTTCTACCGGCTCTTTCTGTCGGAGCGACCGAGTGCGCCCAACCGGGTGGAGGTTCGGCGCCGCATCCAGGACATGGCGGCGAAGGCCGCGGCGCAGGATGCCCTCAGTAAGCAGGTGGGCCGGGTCTCCATCATCACCACGCCCGAGGGCGCCGCGGTGCGGGTGGACAAGTTTTCCGGCCCGGCGGCGGGCACCACGCCGGTGATCCTGAGCCTGTCGGCGGGGGCGCACCTGGTGCTGATCCACAAGCCGGGCTACGAGAAGATGCACAAGACCGTGACCGTGAAGTCCGGCGGGATCGCCATGATCACCGTGACCCTCAAGCCCCTGGTGGCGCCTCGGCGGGTCGAGCCTCGGCGGGTGGAGTCTCGGCGGGTGAAGTCTCGGTGGGTCGAGCCCGGGGGAGTGGCGCCCCGGCGAGCCCTCGCGCCGGATCCCGGTACCACGCTTGCACCCGCGTCCCGGGCCTACAAGCCATTCTGGAAACGTTGGTGGTTCTGGAGCGGGGTCGCCGTGAGCGCCGTGGCCGTGGGGCTGGGTTCCATCGCCGGGACCATCGCGCTCTCAGAGGCCGACAATTACCTGACCGAAGGGAACGCGGAATCCTACAACGAAGCCAAGAAAACCGCGCGGATTGCGGATGCAATGCTGCTGAGCGGCGCGGTGGTGGCCATCGCCACCACCATAGGGGCCGTCATCATCCATGGGCGTTACAAAAAGAAGCTCCGCGAGCGGGTGAACCCCGTGACCGTCACCCCCGCCTGCGGTGCCCGTGGCTGCGGGGTCTTCGTGTACGGCAGATTCTAGAGGCTAGACCATGACACGATTGACGAGCTCATCGAAGCATCAAGGGGTTCGGGTGACGTTGTCTCCGGGCGACGTGTTGGCGGTGGCGCTGGTGGCCGTGCTGGCGACGGGGCTGGTGGCCGGCTGCTCCGCTATCATCGAGAAGAAGCTAGGGGACAGGGACAGGGAGGACGTCTGCGGGGACGGGGTGAGGGGGCCCAACGAGGAGTGCGAAGGGTCGGATTTCGGCGGCCTGGATTGCAAAACCTTCAACGGCGACAATGCCACGGGCCATCTGGAGTGCGATGAAGCCTGCAGGATCGATGTTCAGTACTGCATGGGCGGGGAGGGCTGCGGCAATGGCATCTGTGAGCCCGGTGAAGACCCACAAAATTGCTTGAGTGATTGCTACTGTGGCGATGGCCACTGCCAGTACTGGGAGGACCCCGAGCTGTGTCCCGAGGATTGCGATTGGTCCGCTGAGTGTGGCAATGGAGTCCGGGAACACGGCGAGCAGTGTGATGGCGGTGATAACGGAGGGCATACCTGTTTGTCTATCGGCTACCTGTCCGGAAGCCTCGGCTGCCTTGATGATTGCCGGTTTGATGACTTTCTCTGTAATACCAATGGCCTGGGATTTGATGGAGACTATTGCGGCAATGCTGGTGACTGCATAGGAGACACCTGTCTCTTGATCCCTGTCGAAGTGGGGCCAGATATGACCTATTGCTCCCACGTCTGCGATTTCGGTATCTGTCCCGGCGCCGGGATTTGCATTCCAGGGCCGGGTGGGTATGCGCCGCTGTGCTATTCGCGGTGCGCGGAACCCATAGTGGACTACTGTCAGGACGGCTTCGAGTGTCAGCTTTGGGGAGAGCCACAAGAATCTATTTGCTGGCCGGTGAACCCGCTCTGATCTGCCCAATGGATTACGGGATGAGAAGGGTCGCATTGCCCATGGCGTCGGTGCGGCCGTTTTGGGCGTAGACCTTCACGTAGTATCGGCCCGGGGGTAGGGTCCTGGGGACCCGGAGCGTCGCCCGGGCGCGGCCGTCGGTGTAGCGCAGCACCTGGGTAGAGACGATCTTGTCGTTGGCGGTGCGGTAGTTGTCGAGCAGTACGCGGTCCCGGCGGGGGTCACTGTCCTTGGGCAACTTCTGGAGGCGGCCGAGGATGACCTTGCGGCGGGTCTCCAGGGTGAACCGGGCCACGCCGGCTTTGGGTGTGGAGAAGCGGGCGGTGACCACCAGGGGTTCGCCGGGCCGGGGCCGGGGATTGTCCGAGGTCAGTTGAATCTCGGCCCGCCCAGACACATAGGGGATCTTCAGCGCCGGATCGCCGAGCAGCACGTACAGGCGCAGGTGGGTCTGCTGGAGGTGGTCCATCTGCGCCTTGGTGGAGACTATAGCGGCGAGGGTGTCGATGACGTCCCGCCCGGAGTCGCGCTGTCGGATCATGCGACCCTTGGCGCGCTGGAGCAAGAGCCCCACCGTCCGGACGCGGAGGGTGGCGGACAGGCGGCCCATCTCCCGCACGAGCAGGGTATTGGGATAGGGGTGGGAGACCCCGGTGGCTGCGATGACGGCCGGGGGGCCCTGCCGGTGGCGGAGGAGCTTCTCGCCCAGGCCGTCGGCGCCGGAGAAGGTGCCCATCTCGCAGGCCACCAGGAGTAGGATGGCGGGCCGGTTGCGCATGCGGAGCTTGCGGGCGAGGTGGCTGACCTTCCACAGGTCGTAGCTCTTGCCGTTCCATCGGCCCACCTGCGGGCCCTTGGGCGTGCCGTGGCCAATGTAGACCGTGAATAGGGAGCCGGCGTTGAGCAGCTCGTAGACCCGGTCGGAGAAGCGCTGGGGGGGGTAGGCCGCCGGTGAGCCCTTGGCACCGTAGAGCATGTGGAGGTCGTAGTCGTAGCTAAGCTGCTCCATGAGGTCCCAGGTCACGCCCTCGATGAGCGAGTCCACCAAGGCGCCGAAGTTCCCAGGTGCGCCGAACAGGTTGATGCGCCGGTTCCACAGTCCCACCCGGTAGGTGGACTCGTACTGCTTCACCTTGGCGCGCACGATGTCCACCTCGGCGTCCGAGAGCGCCGGGATCCGGCCCAACGCGAGGTCGGGGATCCCGTCACCGTCCATGTCCTCATAGGGGTTGTCGGTGACGATGGGCGACTTCGCCTTGCGGTAGCGCCACGCCGGCAGAGGGGAGGGAGCGTCCCCGAGCAGCAGCACATAGAAGGGCTTTTGGGGGTCCCGGGCCGCGAAGTGGGCCTTGATGTGCGCGCGGATCCCCCGGCGCAGGACGTCGGGCCGCGCCTTTTTCGAGGTGGCCGGAGGGACCAGCGCTCCGGTGAGCACGAGCGCCGTGTGGTGTCCCGACCGCGTCCGGTAGCTTTTCCAGCGCCGGGCCGAGGCGGCCAGGGAGGTCGCGGCCACGATGAGGTAGTCCACGCGCGGTGGTGCGGTCTTGGAGATTCGGGGCGGCGGCCGACCCGTCACCGCACGCGTTGTGGGCGTCTGTTTTGGGGTCTTGTCTGGGCTCTTGTCTGGGCTCTTGCTGCGGGTTGCGGACGGATCCTGGGCATCGGATCCCCGAGCGCATCCGACCAGAAAAGTGCCTTGTAGCAACAGAATCCAGATTGCCAGCGAAGTGGCGTATGCGACAGGACGCAGCATACCTCCTAGTATGGCATGAGTCCCCTGGTTTTGCCTCCCTGGGGGAGGGGCGATTCCCGGTTGGCATTCGGGCCCATTTGGATATGATGTCCGCTGAATCATAGTGATTCTGGCATGGAGGCCGGTGATGGATCTCGCGCTTACACCTGAACAGGAGGCGATTCGGGATAACTTCGCCCGGTTCTGCAATGAGCAGATTAAGCCCCGGGCCGAGGCCATGGACGAAGCCGAGGAGTTTCCGCGGGAGCTGTTTGGCATGGTGAGTGAGCTCGGGTTCTTCGAGATGCGCTATCCGGAGGAGGACGGCGGCGTGGACGCAGGCATCATCGCCTGCTGTCTGGGCATAGAGGAGATCTGCCGGGGGTCGCTGTCACTGGGAGCCGTGTGCCAGATGCAGGGGCTTATGGGCACGTATTTCCTACAGCGGTTGGGATCGGACGAGCTCAAGGATCGGCTGTTTCGTCCAGCGTTGGCCGGAGAAAAAGTCGGGACCATCTGCATGACCGAGCCGGGTGCCGGGAGCAACCTGTTTGGCATGCGCACCCGGGCCGAGGAGCGGGACGGGGGCTGGGTGCTAAATGGCCAGAAGATGTGGATCACCAGCGCTCCGGTGGCGGACTTCTTCACGGTGTTCGCCAAGGTGGGTGATCCCGAGGGGAAGGACATCGGCATCTTCCTGGTGGAGCGGGACAACCCGGGGCTCGAGGTGGGGCGCTCCATTCGCAAGCTGGGGGTTCGCGCGTCCATCACCAGTGAGGTGGCGCTGGACGACTGCCGGGTGGAGTCGGGTCACGTGCTGGGCGAGCCGGGCGAGGGGCTTGGCTACCTGCGTGGAATTCTGGATGAGATCCGCATCGTCACGGCGGCCATGGCCGTGGGCGGAGCGCGGGGGGCTCTGGAAGAGAGCCTGGCCTACGCGAAGGATCGGGTGCAGTTCGGGCGGCCCATCTCCAAGTATCAGGCCATCCGATTCAAGTTCGCCGAGATGGCCACGGAGCTGGAGGTGGCCCGTCAGATGACCTACTACGCGGCGGCGCGGTCCGAGGCGGATCTGCCTCGCACCAAGGAGGCCGCCATGGCGAAGATGTTCGCCAGCGAAGCGGCCTTCCGGGTGTGTGACCAGGCCGCGCGTATCATGGCCGCCTACGGCTACGCCATGGAGTACCCCATTCAACGCTATCTGCGAGACATACGCTTCACCCTCATCGGGGGGGGCACGTCGGAGATGATGAAGATGATCATCGCCAAGGAGATGGGAACATGATGACAGAACGCACACCTCGGGTGCTCTTGGCCAAGCCGGGCCTGGACGGTCACGATCGCGGCGTGAAGGTCGTGGCGCTGGCCCTGCGGGACGCGGGGTTCGAGGTCATCTACACCGGCCTCCGGCAGTCCCCGGAGGCCATCGTGAATATCGCCGCTCAGGAGGCGGTGGACGTCATCGGGCTCTCCATCCTTTCGGGGTCGCACCTGCCCATTTGCGCGCGCATGCGTGACGTAATCGAGGAGGCGGGCCTGGAGGACAAGCTGTGGATCGTGGGCGGCAACATCCCCCACGGCGATCGGCCCAAACTGGAGAAACTGGGCGTCAACCGCGTCTTCCCCACCGGCTCTCCCTTCGACGAGATCGTGAGTTATCTAAAGGAGCAGCTCCCATGAGCCCCAAGAAGATCGACCTGGAGCCGGTGGTGCTCGAGAGCGGCATAGAGGTCAAGCCAGTCTACGGTCCTGACGACGTGCGGGCGTCGGCCACGGATCTGCCCGTGGGGGGGCCGGGGGAGTTTCCCTTCACCCGGGGCATCCACAAGCTCATGTACCGGGCACGGCCCTGGACCATGCGGCAGTACTCGGGCTTCGGCACAGCCGAGGACACCAACCAGCGCTTCCACTACCTCATCGAGCGCGGCCAGACCGGGCTGAACGTGGCCTTCGATCTGCCGTCGCAGATCGGCCTGGACTCCGACGACCCCATGGCCGCCGGTGAGGTGGGGCGCGTGGGCATGTCCGTCGACACCCTGGCCGACATGGAGACGGCCTTCGAGGGCGTGGACCTGAACAAGATCACTGTGTCGCTGACCATCAACGGCTCGGCCACCACCATGATCGCCATGTACGCGGCCATGGCCGAGAAGCGCGGCTACGACCTGCAGTCCCTGCGCGGCACGGCCCAGAATGACATCCTCAAGGAGTTCGTGGGACGTTCCACGTGGATTTTCCCGGTGGAGCCCTCGGTGAAGCTGGTGGGCGACACCATCGAGTACTGCGCCCAGCACATCCCCAAGTACAGTCCCGTGAGTGTGTGCGGCTATCATATCCGCGAGTCCGGGGCCAACCCCGTGCAGGAGATGGCCTACGCCTTCCTTATCGCCAAGGCGTATACGGACCACTCCCTGGCGAGGGGATTGGACATCGACGAGTTCGCCGGGCGGCTGTCGTTTAACTTCGACATCCACGGTAACCTCTTCGAGCAGGTGGCCAAGTTCCGGGCTGGACGACGGCTTTGGGCGTCCATCGTCAAGGGCTACGGAGCGAAGAACCCCAAGTCCATGTGGCTGCGCATGATCGCCGGCGGCGGGGGCGGTGGGCTCACCATCGAGCAGCCCGAGAACAATATCGCCCGGGGGGCCTACTACGCCTTGATTAGCGCCTTGTCGGGCACGCAGACCATGGCCCTTTGCAGTTACGATGAGGCCTACACGATCCCCACGGAGAAGGCCGCGCGCATCTCCCTGCGCACCATGCAGATCCTCATCCATGAGATGGGGCTCACCGATACGGTGGATCCTCTCGGTGGCAGCTACTTTGTCGAGACCCTCACCAATGAGATGGAGGTGAAGATCCGCGCGGTCATGGACGAGGTGGAGCAGCAGGGCGGCATCGTCAAGGCCATCAGCGAAGGCGCCATCCAGGCCCAGGTGGCCCGCCAAGCCTACCTGTACGAAAAGGGGGTGTTCGACGGCACTGTAAAGAAGGTGGGCGTGAACGTCTTCCGGGAGGAGGAGGGCGACGATGATCACGACGTCTCCTACCACCCATTTAATGAGGAGGATACCGCGCGTCAGCTCGCCAAGCTGGCCAAGGTGCGCGCGGAGCGTGACTCCGCCGCAGTGGAGTCCTGCCTCGCCGCGCTCAAGGAGGCGGCCACCCGGGGCGACAACGTGATGCCCGCCACCATTGAGGCCGTCAAGGCCATGGCCACGGTGGGAGAGATCACCGGGGTCCTCAAGTCGGTCTACGGCGCCTACCAGGAGCCGCTCGCATTTTAGGAGCTGGTCGATGACGAAGTTCTACGAGCCAACAACCGTGGTCGAAGCTGTGCGGGTGCTCGCTGAGCACGGCGCGGCGGCGCGTCTTGTGGCCGGCGGCACGGACGTGATGGTGAACCTGAACAGCGGGGCCACCGAGCCTCCGGAGGTGCTGCTCAGCGTCAAGCGCATCGCTGGCCTTCGGGACCTGGACGTGTCCAGCTCGGCGGTCACCATCGGGGCGGCGGTCACTTTTGGGGAGGTGCTCTTTTCGGAGCCGATCCGCAAGGCGCTGCCCGCGTTGTCCATCGTGGCGGGCAAGATCGCCGGGCCGCAGATCCGCAACATGGCTACCATCGGCGGAAACATCGGGAACGCGTCTCCGGGCGGCGACATGCTCAACCCGCTGCTTGCCCTGGGCGCTACCGTGGAGTTGGCGCGGTCCGACGGTGATGGCGTGGCGGTGCGCAAGGTAGCGCTGGCCGACTACTTCACTGGTCCTGGGCAGAGTGTGCGAGAGCCCACGGAGCTGCTCACGAAGATCCACGTGGATTTGCCGCCGGCGGGCTATCGCTACGGACATGAGAAGTTTGGCCGGCGTCCCTCCATGGAGTGCGCTGTGCTGGCCGTGGGGGTGGGTGCGGTGGTGGACGGGGAGGGGAGACTGTCGGATGTGCGGGTGGTGTATTCCGCGGTGGCGCCCACGCCTCTGTTGGGCACCAAGACCGCCGCGCTCCTCGAGGGGCAGACCATCACCCCGGACCTGCTGGAGGCGGTGGCACTCGAGGCCCGGTCCGAGGTGCAGCCCATCGACGACATCCGGGGCAGCGCCGAGTACCGGCGGGAGCTCACGGGAGTCCTGGTCCAGCGCGCCGTGCAGCGGCTCGCAAGCCCCGAAGAGGCGGAGCCCATCTCCATCTGGCCACCCTTCGACGACGGCGGACACTGCTGTGGACGGGATCATGCCGGCGACCACGACCACGACGCGAGTACGTCGTCGGCGTCTTCGGCGGCGGCGGCGGTGGTGGCGGGAGAGACCACGCGCACCATCACCTTCACGCTCAACGGCCAACCGGTCACCGTGGCCGTCAAAGCCCTCACGCCGCTCATCGACGTGATCCGGGATCACGCGGGTCTGCTGGGTACCAAGCTCGGCTGCGGTGAGGGCGAGTGCGGCACCTGCACCGTGGTGCTCGACGGCGTCACCGTCAATAGCTGCCTGCAGCTCGCCGTCGCCTGCGACGGTCGGGACGTCTTGACCATCGAGGGGCTTGCCACCGACGGAGTCCTGGATCGGGTGCAGGAGGCCTTCGTGGCCCACGGCGCCGTGCAGTGCGGCTTCTGTACGCCGGGCATGATCCTCCAGGCCTGGTGGGTGCTTCAGCAGGGGGTGGAGGTCACCCCGGAGTTTGCCGCCCGCGCCATTGAGGGCAACCTCTGCCGGTGTACGGGCTACGTTAAGATCGTCGAGGCGATCGTCGCCGCGGCCGAGTCAAAGACCGCGGGCACGACGGAAGTGAAGAGCTCATGACCAACTGGATTGGCAAAGGTGTTCCGAAGCTCGACGCTCCCCCCAAGGCGGCGGGGGAGGCTCGGTATGTGCAGGACTACGACCTGCCGGGCATGCTGCACGCGAAGATCTTGCGGACGGATCGGGTGCACGCGCGGATCAAGTCCATCGACACGTCGGCGGCGAAGAAGCTACCGGGCGTCCATGCGGTGATCACTGCGGCGGACATCGAGAACGTCCCCTTCGGCCACGGGCGGGACAACACCCCTTTGAAGGGCGACACCGTCACTTGTATCCGAGACGAGATCGCGGCGGTGGCCGCGGACACGGTGGAAATCGCTGCTGAGGCGGTGAAGCTCATTCGAGTGGAGTACGAGGATCTGCCGGAGATCTTCACGGTGGCCGACGCGCTGGCCGACGGCGCGCCGGTGATGTTTGACGACTGTCCGGACAACATCCGCTTCAAGTATGACTACCACCACGGGGACCTGCAGGCGGGCATCGACGCCTCGGACGTGATCGTCGAGTCTACCTTCGACCTGCAGTTCGTCACGCACTGCTGCATGGGCGTGTCCGGGATCATCGCCGATTTCAGCGTGACCGGCGACCTGACCGTCATCTCTCAGACCCAGGTTCCCTTCAGCTACCGGCGGGATCTCGGTACCATCGTAGGTGTGGTTCCGGAGAGGATTCGGGTGATCCAGCCCGTCATCGGCGGTGGCTTCGGTTCCAAGCTGGACATCTATCCCTATGAGCCCGTCTGCGTGTGGTTGGCCCGTAAGACGAGACGGCCCGTGCGGCTGGTGTTCACGCGGGAGGAGGAGTTCATCGCCTCTCCCACGCGGCAGCCCACCACGTTCTTTTTGCGCTCGGGGGCGACCAAGGATGGCACGCTGACCTTCCGTGAGGCGCGGATGTTGCACGACAACGGCGGGCGCACCTCCTGGGGAGCCACCACGCCCTTCGTGATCATGCAGTCCATTTCGTCGCTGTATCGGGTGGAGCACGTCAGCTACAAGACGCTGGTGGTCTATACCAATAATCCGTACTCGGGTTCCTTCCGGGGCTACGGCAATCCCCAGGCCACCTTTGGCTTGGAGCAGCACATGGATATGCTCGCCGATAAGCTGGGCATGGATCCGCTGGCCTTCCGACTGAAGAATGCCCAGGAGCCCGGCGAGACCACGGGACAGGGCATGGAGTTGGTCACCTGCGGCCTCGCCGAGTGCCTCGAAAAGGGCGCGGAGCTCAGCGGGTATAGCGCCGCGCGGTTGGCCAACGCCGACCAGTCCCCGGAGGCCAAGGTGCGTCGTGGCATCGGCATGGCGTCCATGGTGCATGTGGGCGGTGGCGCGAAGATCTACCGGTCCGACGGGTGCGGCACCATCATCAAGCTTGACGACTTCGGTGTCGCCACGGTGCTCACCGGGTCCAGTGAGATCGGTCAGGGCTCCGAGACGGTCATCGCCCAGATGGTGGCCACGGAGCTGGGGCTGGACATGGGCGATGTGCGGGTGGTGAACAACGACACCCAGGTGACGCCCTGGGACGTGGGCGTACACGCCAGCCGTACCACCTTTGTGGCGGGAAACTCCGCCCGGGGCGCCGCCATCAAGGCCCGGGAGAAGATCCTCGCCGAGGCGGCCGCGCGGCTGGACACGGGTGACCAGAACCTCGCCCTGGCCGATGGCGCCATCGTGGACGCCGACTCCGGGGAGGTTGTCTCGCCCCTGGCGCGGTTCATTCGCTCGCTGCACTTCTCTACCAAGAACGACATCGTCATTACCAACCACTACTATGAGCCTACCTCGGTGGCCCAGGACTCGGAGTTCAAGGGCAACGTGTCGGCAAGCTACGCCTTCGCCACCCACGTGGCCGAGGTGGAGGTGGACATGGAGACCGGCATGGTGCGAGTTACCAAGCTGGTAGCCGTACACGACGTGGGTAAGGTCATCAACCCGCTGCTCATCGACGGCCAGGTACACGGCGGCGTGTCCCTGGGTCTCGGCTACTGCCTCAGCGAGGACCTCAAGGTTCAGGCGGGCGAGGTGATGAATCCCAACTTCACCAACTACCACATCATGACCGCCCCCGAGATGCCGGAGATTGTCACCCACTACGTGGAGACCGACGACCCCTTCGGCCCCTACGGCGCCAAGGGCATCGGTGAGGCCCCGGCCATTTGCGTCGCCCCCGCCGTGGCCAACGCCATCCACAACGCCACGGGCTTGCGTCTTACGGCGCTGCCGTTCACGCCCGAAAGAGTCCTCTTCGCGCTGAAGGCGGACCACTCGGATCAGCCGAAGTAGCAGTAGTACCTGGAGTAGGCGCCCCATGAAGCCCAAGACGATCCTCGCGCTTGAACAAGCGCTCACTTTGCCCTACGCCACGCAGCGGTTTGTCCACCTGGGCTGGCGCGTCATCCGGGTGGAGTCTACACCCTTTCGGGGCCAGAAGACCCCCGGGGATCCGAACCGGTACGTGGGCCATGAGGTGGCGGGACCGGATCGGTGCTCGTACTTCTTCGGGCCCAACGCCGGCAAGGAGGCCATCACCATCAACCTCAAGGAGCCCTCAGGAGCCGAGCTCCTGGGGCGGCTGATCCGCGATCTGCCCGTGGACATCTTCATGGTCAACACCCTGCCGGGGCGTTACGAGAAGCTCGGCATTGACTACGACACCCTGCGTGGTTTTCGCGAGGATCTCATCTGGGTGGGCATCTCCGCCCTGGGGCCGGACTTTCCGAAGTTCGGGGGCTACGATCCCGCGCTCCAAGCCATGATGGGCTATATGCATCTCACCGGCGATCCCGACTCCACGCCCATGCTCTGTGGGGTGCCCATCGCCGACCTCAAGGCGGGGGACGAGGCCGTGAACCAGGTGCTGCTCGCCCTGGTGGACCGCGCCGAGACGGGAAAGGGGTGTCGCATCGACATCTCCATGGCCCAGGCCGCGGCCTCCTGGCTGGTGACGAACCTGCCCCTGCTCGATCTGGACGCCTCTGGACAGCAGGCCACCCGTAGCGGCAACGAACACCGTGAGTTCGTGCCCGTAAACGCCTACCCCACCCGGGACGGTCACATCTACCTCGCGGTGGGAAACGATCGCCAGTGGGATTCCCTGACGGGCGTAGACGGTTTCGGAAGCCTCGCCCGGACCGAGCTCGCTACCAACGCTGGCCGCAAGGCCGAGCGCGAGTCCATACACCTGGCCATCGGCGCCATCACCAAGCAGCGTACCACCGCCGACCTCTCCGAGCTTTTTGCGGCCGGAGGAATCGTGCACGCTCCCATCAACTCCCTCAAGGACGTGGCCGCCCAGCCCTTTACGCAAAAGATCATGCCTGTAACCACGCTCCCGGATGGTAAGCAGGTGCACCTGGCGCCTCCCGCCGTGAATACTCCCCACCTCGCCCAGACTAACAATGAGCTCTCCATGCCCCCGGGCTACGGTGAGCACAACGACGCGGTCTTCACCGAAATCGGCATCACCGACACCGAGCTATCGGACCTTCGAGAGCGGGGCATCATCACGTAATCTCAATTGGATCACGGCGGTGGCATCATGCAGCCGTTGCTCCCGCAGATGGGGCTGTCTTCGCAGCAGGGGGGTTGGCAGGTGGGGCAGCCGGGCGGGGCGCCGCAGTCGTTGCAGCACACCAGACCCAGCTGGCAGTTCGAAGCGGTGCCGGTGCCCATACAGGGCTGTCCGGCCTCGCGAAGGATGCAGGAGTTGTCCCAGACGCAGCCCACCGTGGAGTCGAAGTTGGCGAAGGGACCGCAGTCGCAGCCGGGCGCCACGCAGGGCTCCATCAGGTTGGGTTGCCCGCAGTCGTAGTGGCCGCAGCCGTTGCCCGTCTCGTACCACGTGCCGGCGCTCGCCTCGCACAGGCCCTGGTCGTCGGCCGCACCGCATTCCGCCGCGTTGAGCGCACAGCCGGCCACCGGATGGAAGTTGCGGTAGGAGCCACAGTCGCAGGAGTCCACGCAGGCCTGGCAATCGTCGGGTCGGCCGCAGGTGAACCCGCAGATGCAGTCTGACGCCGGGTGCCAGGTGCCCGCCGTGGCCAGGCAAGCCTCCATGGGTTGGCAGGCGGCGGAGTCCACGCAGCCCTGGCCGGGCGCGAAGTTGCGGCCCGGACCGCAGTTGCAGCCCGCCTCGCAGCAATTGAGCAGGGACGGCATTCCGCAGGTGAAGTGGCCGCAAGGCCCGCAGGGTTCAGACGGGAACCATTCACCTCCCGTGTCCACACACCGAGCACCATCGCAGGAGCTCTGTGCCGCCTCGCAGTCGGCCAGGTTTGCGAAGGCCAGATCGCAGTCGCCCGAGCCCTGGTCGTCACACTCGCATCCCCACAGCTCGTGACAGGCCATTGAGTCGAAGAAGGCCCCCAGGAACTCCGGGTTGAAGCAATCGATGCACAGGTTGTCCGCCACCATGGCGGGTGCGCAATGGGGAAGTACCCCGCCGTCCGGTACTACCCCGCTATCGGGCAGCACCCCGCCATCCGGGTACAGGCTCCCGTCGGATCCCACTGTGCCGTCGTCGTCGGTGGACCCTATGGTGTTCCCTCCGCAAGCCCCGGCGGCGAGGACCAGCGCCAAAATCGTGACCACGAGCCAACAGATCCGGTAACGCATGAGCTGTCCTCCGAGCTTACGCTGAAGCTGAAGTTTTGATCATAGCACGGTTGGGGAGCCGCATACCCCCTGAGGTGCCTACGCCACTGCTGAATTGGGTTGCGTGGTCCGGGAAAAAAACCGGCACGCCCCGACGTCGGCGGTTGCGTCTGACGTTCATGCCCGCGTCCCACGCTCGATGTCGAGTGTTTGCCAGTCCCCTTGGTTGGTGTGTCTTATGACACCGAGCACAGAGCCAGGACCGACGGCGATAGCGAAGCTTGCCGAGCAGGGTCACACGTGTCGTCCATTTTCTCTTCGGCCTACGCAGTTTCTGACCGCACCGCGGGCAGCACGGCGGGCCTTGTCGGTGACGATGCAGATCTTCATCCCGGCGCTCCAGCGTCAGACGGTTGAGCTTGAGTCCCAGTACGCTCTGAACGTGGCGGAGGGAAAAGCCCGCGACTTTGCAAAAGTATGCGGCGCGATAGCTTTCAGCGCACATATCCAAGCGTCCCTTGAAGCGCAGAACTATGGCCACGTGGGCGTCTCAGTGAAGCTCCCCGGCGAAAAGGGGCGTGCGTACTTTGAGCGGGCTCAGGTACCCTGGTCTTGTCGCGATTAAGGCCATGACTGCGACATTTTCTGGGTACCTTGCGCTCAGGTACCCCAATCTTGTCGCGATTTAGGCCATAACTGCGACATTTTCTGGGTACCTTGCGCTCAGGTACCCCAATTTTGTCGCGATTTGGGCCATAACTGCGACATTTTCTGGGTACCTTGCGCTCAGGTACCCCAATTTTGTCGCGAAATTGTCCTACATGGACATACGACGCAGGTCGCACACTCCCTTCTCACTGTGACTAGTGGTCTTGGATCCGGACTTGGGGTAGTGTTTGGCCGCAGGGGGTCTTCGGGTGTGCGGTTTGATTGTGGTAATGAGAGCCTATCCCGGTTTCCCCCATGTCTCTAATTTCTTCCTTCGGGACGTGGCTGGCGATGGCGCACACGCCTTTGGCTGGCACGAGCCTCTGGCGAAGTCGCGAACGCTCGGGCGTGCCCGCTTTCATTCTGACCCCATCGGAAAAGCGGGACACCCCGACGTCAACCGCTCCACACGATGATTCGTGTGGAGTGCCCAGCACTCGGGCCGATACGTCGCGCGAATTGCTGCTCTGGCGACATTTCCCCCGAAGTGCTTCGGCACTCAGCGGTGTATGTCGCTCCGAACGGTGGAATCGCGACGTATCGCTTGAAGTGCCCCAACGTCAGTCGTTTCACCCGACGTCTGCGCCAGCGCACCACGCTCGACGTCTTAGGTCTTGTCCCCCGGGGAGAAAGGATGAAGATCTCGCGCCACGATTTGGCACCGAGAAGCTTCGCGGAGTCCAAGTGTTTGATATTCAGTCAGACCACGGATCCAGCGACAGGTCCCTCCGAGGATCGGTGCACGGTTGGGGGGGGCGCCTGGCAATCGGTGACCCGAGTGGTATCATCGGTTGCCGGTCCTCGAGACCGTTGGAGGAGAAAGTCTTTGGGCTATGTGTTGATGGTCTTGGGCGTCGCAGCGACGCTGTCGGCGGTGTTCAACTGGAGCTTCGTGATGGACAGCGATCGGGCCGGGTTTCTCGCCAGCGCGTTTGGGGATCTGGGGTGGCGGATCATGCTCGGCGTGCTGGGCGTGATCCTGGTCTTGGTGGGGATCGACTACACATGGCATGTGTTCTGACGGAAGGAATGACGGATGAAGGAAGCACCGTTCAAGTGTCAGGTGTTTGTCTGTGTCAACGACCGCGAGCTGAGCTCACCGGCTACCCGGCGGACCCGGGCGATCATCTCGCCGGCCTTGCGCTTGGCGCCCTTGGCCACCAGGCGAGTGGGCACGAACCGTCCGATGTCCACGAAGGCCCGGTAGGTGACTCGTGAGGTCTGCGCGGTGTCGGTGACCTCCACCCACCAGCCGCCCCGAACCCGTCGCAGGTCGCCCGAGAGCTCCCGCCAGGTGATGGCCCGGGCGTCGGGATCCAACCGGCGGCGTAGCACATAGCGGATCACCTTGATGACGGCGTCCACTCGATAGGCCAGATCGATGCGCTTGGGCGGCGTCAGGCCGTCGGTGTCCACGACGCGCGTCTCCAGGATGTCCGGGAAGAGTCGCCCGAAATTGGACACGTCCCACAGGATGTCCAACAGCCGATTCGGCTCCACGGCCACGTAGAAGATCGCTTCCAGGCCACGGGTGCCGGATTCATCAGCAGTCTCCCGAATTTCACCGGGCGCACTGCATCGGGGGTCAATCTCTCGGGGCACGGGCTCCTCCTGGCTGCAATGATACACGATCGCAGCCTCAACGCTGGGAGGTGGACTCCACCGGCCTGACCTCGAGGAACTGGGGATCCGCTACCGTCCGAAGAGTAGGTACAGGATCACGGAAGTCTGGATAATGGCGAGGATGACGAGGCCGGCAAGGGCCCCCTTGGGGATCGAGCCTCCCACGGCGTTCGCGCTCCGGGTCCCGGGGTCGTGGTTCGCCACCAGGCGTTCCGGGATCGGTCGGAGCGGGCGCGTGGCCTTTGGCGCGGGCTTTGGATCGCGCTTCGGCTGCGCAGGGGCGTCGCTCTTCCCAGCGCGGACGTTCTCCAGACCCTCGAGCACCTGCATGGCGTCCGGGCGCTTCCGAGCGATCTTGTTCAGCATCTCCCCGAGCAGGCCCGCCAGGGGCGTGGAGGCGAGGTGATCGGGGAACTGCGGCTCCTCGTGAAGCGTGCGTTGGATGATCTTCGCCTGCCCGTCTGCCGTGAAGGGCGGGGCGCCGGTCAGCAGCTCGAACATCGTGGCGCCCAGGGCGTAGATATCCATGAGCGGCGTGGCGTTCTCGCCGAGGAAGGCCTCCGGCGGGAGATAGGGCGGCGTGCCCAGCACCAGACCCGTGGCGGTCATCCCCGGATCTACCTGGCGGCGCGCGATGCCGAAGTCCACGAGCTTAACGCCCGGCCGGCCGTCTGCCCGCAGGAAACGAACGAGGTTCGCGGGCTTGATGTCCCGGTGGATGATACCGTTGGCGTGCAGCTCCACCAGCGCCGAGACAATGGGGATGATCAGCGAGATTACTTCGTTGGGGGGGAGGCGCCGCTCGGGTTGCTCATCGAGGTAGTCGGCCAAGTCCATTCCGTCGATGAAGGCCATGCAGAGGCAGCCGCGGTTTCCCGCCTCCACTGCGTGGGCAGTGAAGTCGTAGATCTCCACGATTGCCGGGTGGGATACCTCTGCCAGGGCGGTGGCCTCGCGCTGGAAGCGCTGTACGAGCTCCGGCTCCTCGCAGACCAGAATCTTGAGAGCCACCTTCCGCTGCAGGCCGGTCTGCTCGGCGAGGAACACCGAGCCCATACCACCCTCGGCCAACGGATCGAGGATTTTGTAGCGGCCGTCGATGACCTTGCCGATGAGCGTCTCGGGGACGAGGTTCCCTTGGTTGCCCGTGTCACATGAGGCTCCGTCAACACCGGCGGCGGCGGGCGCTTTCCGGGCGGCTCCATCCGGGCGTTCGGCCACGGTAGCTGCCAATGCGGACTGGTTTTCGTCGGCCATCGGCATACATTCCTTTGGGCCCATACTCCACTCGACGTTTACGTTCCGCCCAGAATACACAGATTCGTCTCCGGGTGGGGATGCAATTTCCGCCCAATACTCCGTCGAGAGCCCGAAGAGTACCCGAAGAGTACCGAATCTCTCCAGGGGACCCATATCCACTATTCATCCGTTGTACTCTCAGTAGTGTGTCCAACGGTTATGAGTGGCTGGTAAACTGGAGATCTGGTATTCTAGTGTAATATTTGCTATTTGAAATGCTGGTGATGTGACAGTCGCCGCAGGTTCCGAGTTAGCGATGCCGCGAAAATGCCCCAAATGTAATACGGAGTGGCCCGACAACATCGTCCTGTGTCCGCGGGACGGTGAGCGGCTCATGTATATCCAGACCGGGGTCCAGGTCGTAGATGACCTCGCGCCCCCGCGCCGTGTGAGCCAGCTCGGGCGCATGCGTTTGGTGTCGCCCAAGGCTTCCCAGCCGGGCATCGTAGCGGGGATGGCGGCCACGATTTCGCCCGGGAAGGTGCCGGCGAAAGGGTCTGGGGCACCCAAGGAAAACGGCCACGATGAGACAGACCAGCAGGCCGCCTTGGAGGCCGAGCTTGCGCAGGAGATGGAGGTACCCCGGGGTATGGTCGTGCGCAGCGGCACCATGCCCGAGGGGGCTGGCCAGTCGGACGATGCCACGACCGAGCCGCTCGTTCCCGCCGCGGTGAAGGTCGGAGACCGGCTGGGTAACTACGAGATTTTGAAGGTCTTGGGCGAGGGAGGCATGGGTACCGTGTTCCTCGGGGAGCACGTAGTACTCAAGCGAAAGGACGCCTTGAAGGTCCTGCTGCCCGAGTTTTGTAACGAGCCCAATGTGGTCCGGCGGTTCTTCCATGAAGCCCGGGCGGTGAACCTCATTCATCACCCGAACATCATTGACATCAAGGACTTCGTGGAGGGTGACGACCACCCGCCCTACATGGTGATGGAGTACATTGAAGGCGAGTCCCTGTCACATTATATCCGGCACCATGCACCCATTGAACCGGAGGTTGTGGTGGCCATCGTGACCCAGATCTGCAGCGCCCTGAAGGCTGTGCACGATCAAGGGATCGCCCACCGGGATCTCAAGCCTGACAATGTCATACTTCGAGAAGAACCCGATGGCACCCTGGTGGCGAAGCTGCTCGACTTCGGGGTGGCTAAGTTCATTGGCGCCCAGGACACCTTTCTCAAGACCCTGAGCGGCGCCGCGGTGGGTACCCCGGAGTACATGGCTCCCGAGCAGATCGTGGGCGAGAAGGTGGACCATCGCATCGACGTCTACGCCCTCGGTGTCATCCTGTATGAGATGCTCACCAGCCGGCAGCCATTTACCGCCACGACGGTGGGTGAGCTCGTCACCGCGCACCTCACCGCGGAGCCCGTTTCGCCGGCTCAGCGGCTCGCGGACCTGGGCGCCGAGCCCATCTCTCCGGAGCTCAATGATACGGTGCTCAAGTGTCTGGCCAAGGAGGCCGACGAGCGGGTGAGCTCCATGGAGGCGCTTCGAAAGATGCTGCGCGTTGGCATAGGGGAGTTCACGCGCCCGATGCCCATGCCGGCCCTGGAGGACCTGGGTAGGCATCAGGTGAAGGGTTCGCGGCGAGGCTGGGTCTTCGGTGGCGTGGCAGCCCTGATCCTGGCGGGACTGGGAGGGGCGTTTGGGTTCGGGCTCGTGGGCGGTGGCGCCAAACGGTCAGGCGAAGCTGCTTCCAGTGCTGGTTCCGAGGCTCCCCAGACCCCCATGGCCATGCAGAATGTGCCCGGGTTGGCGTCAAAGAAGGTCTGGGTCACTTCGGTGCCTGGCGGGGCCTCGCTCTTTAGCCTGAAGGATGGACGGTTTTTGGGGAAGACACCGACGAGCGTGGAGTTGAAACGGGGGGAACGGATGGCCGTGCGGCTGCGGCTGAACGGATATCGGGATTCGAAGGCGGAGGTGGGGTACTACGCTACGGTGCCATTGCGGGTGGTGCTGGCGGCCGGGCCTCCGCAAAAGGGCGACAAGATGGCGGTGATGGACACCGGTATGGATCCGACCGAACCCATGCGAGCGACCATGCGACCCGGCATGCGGCCCGGCATGCGGCCCGGCATGCGCCCCGTCGTGGCGCCGGACATGCGCCCTATGGACAGGTTGACCATGGGGGGGATGCCGGATCTGGGGAACACCCTTGACCCCTTCGGGATGTCGAAATGAATGGAGGATCTGAGCCTTTGGGCCCGTCCAGAAATAAGTCCTCGATTCAGGGCGTCGGTACGCCCGGCTCGCGAGGCACGACGAGGCGCATACTTATTGATATGCAACGAGAAGTAACGAAGCGAGCCGGGATGGACCGGCGGCCTGGACGATCGAGTTATTTCTGGACGGGCCCTTATTAATAAGATGCAGTCAACCACGGGACAAACTCGATCCGCCGGGCAAATCATCGGTGTATACCGGTGTCTCTCTCTGCTCGGTGAGGGCGGTATGGGCCACGTATACCTGGCCGAGCACACGCGGTTGGGGCGCAAGGTAGCCCTCAAGCGGCTCAAGGATCGGGTGGCGGCGGAGCCCGAGGCAGTGGATCAGTTCATGGTCGAAGCCCGGGCGGTCAATCGCATTCGCCACCCGCACATCGTGGACGTCACCGACTTTTTCAACGACGAATCCGGGGTGTACTACCTGATGGAGCTGCTCGAGGGTCAGACCCTGGCGGAGCTCTTGCGGAAGGATGGCCCCCTCACCGAGGGGCGAGCATTATACATCGGCCACCAGATGGCCGACGCCCTTGAGGCGGCTCACCAGGCCGATGTGCTGCACCTGGATATCAAGCCGTCTAATATTTTTCTCATCACCAAAGATGGCCAGGCGGACTTCGCCAAGCTGCTGGATTTTGGTGTCGCGAGGCTCCGGGGCGCGGCCGACTGCATGGACGCCGAGGATCACGCGGCGGACATGGGACCGGTGACTCCCGTCTTCATGGCGCCGGAACAGGCCACCAGCGGGCCAGTGGACCATCGTGCGGACATATACTCGCTGGGGACCGTTCTCTACGCCATGGCCGCCGGGCGTCCTCCCTTCGAGGCGCAGTCCCTTGCGGAGTTCGTGCACAAGCACCAGAGCGTGGCGCCTACCCCGCTGACCCGGCTTCCGGGGCTCAAGTCGCCCGTCTCAGCGGGCTGCAGTCGCTTGGTGATGCGCTGCCTGGAGAAGCGGCCCGCGGATCGTCCACAATCCGCGCGGGAGCTGCGTGATTTGCTGGCGAAAGTGGCTGAGCAAAGCTGCGGTATCGTGCTCGTTTCGGGGCGTCCGCCCCAGAAGGCGACCGCTCGCCTGGGCTGGGGATGGGGATGGGGATGGATGGGGTCCATCGCTGCGCTGGTGGTTATCGTGGTGGCGTATTTCGCCCTGGACCTCGGCGGGGAGGGCGAGTCGCGTCGAGCGTCCGGAGGGGCCGAGGGCCAGGGCCGGGGCCAGGGCCGGGGCCAGGGCCGAGGGGCCCACGAAGCGCGTCTGGTGACGTCGTTGCCCAGAGGGGTTACCCTGGAGCTGAAGTCCAAGCCATCGGGAGCGGAGGTGTTTCGCATGGACGGGCCCATGCGGCTGCTGGGGTTGACGCCCTTGCGTGTGACGGATCTGAAGGCGTCGGGCACCATGGTCGTGCGGTTGACACTGCCAGGTTATGTGGACAAAACTCTTCGGGTGGATCTCACTCTGGGGAGCCAAATAATACACACCCCATTGGATCGGTCGTCCGATCCCATGGGGAGCGGACCGGGAGTACTGCGGCCCAGGCGTCGCGTGGTATCGCGTGTTGTTCGATCGTCTGCGATGGTTGTGGTCCCTCCGCCCGCCATGGCAATGGCCAGGGACACGGGGGGGACGGTGAATCCTTTTGAGTAGTCTGTAGTCGTCCGAAGGCTGGTTCAGGGAAGGGAGCTGGGAATGTCAGCTGATCATGCTAGGCCGGAGACACCGGTCCTTGAGGTCCTGCGCAGGGACTCGCAGAAGATCCTCAAGGGAGTGCTGACCGGAGATCAGGAGAAGGATCGACGCAACGTCGCGACCTTGCTGGCGACCATCAACGCGGTCAACTCCTCTCTGGACGATTCGGAGGTTACCCGAACCCTGGTGGACATGATCGTCTCCCTGACAGAGGCGGATCGGGGGCTGCTATTGCTCCGGGACGCCGAGGGGGAGCTGGCTGTGAGCGTCGGCCGGGCGCGGAACCTGGGCGATCTCGAAGGGGAGGTGCTCTACAGCAAGAGCATCACAGGCAAGGTCTTTTCCAGCGGTCGCTCCGTCTGTATCGTGGACTCCCTCTCGGGAGAGTATGATCGGGTCGGGCAGAGTGTTCACGAGCTGCAACTGCGTACCATCATGTGCGCGCCGCTGTTCATGGCCGAGGAGATCATCGGCGTGATGTACGTGGACAGCAGGCTGGCGCGGGAGGGGTTCACGGGGGCGGATCTTACGGTCTTCGAGGCCCTGTGTAAGCAGACGGCCATCAGCCTCACAAACATCCGCCTGAAGCGAAACACCATTCGGGCGGAGGCCTCCAACGAGGCCAAGAGCCTGTTTCTGGCCAATATGAGCCACGAGATCCGTACGCCCATGAACGCGGTGGTAGGGATCACATCGCTGCTGCTGGAGGAGGACTTGTCCCCTCAGCAGCGGGAGTTGGCCGAGATCATCAAGTCCAGCGCGGACTCGCTCATGACCATCATCGGCGACATTCTGGACTTTTCGAAGATCGAATCCGGCCATGTGGATATGGTCTCGGTGGACTTCGATCTGCGCCTGGTGTTGGAGGAGGTCACGGACCTGCTTGCCCTGCGCGCCTTGGAGAAGGGGCTGGAGCTGGTCTGCCCCGTGGAGCTGGATGTTCCAGTGCTGATACGAGGCGACGCCGGTCGGTTGCGACAGATCCTCACCAACCTGGCGGCCAACGCGGTGAAGTTCACCACTGCGGGGGAGGTCTCCATCTGGGTGAGCTGCGACGAGCAGGACGAGGATCAGGCCACCCTGCGTTTCGTGATCACCGATACGGGCGTTGGTATCCCGTCCGATCAACTGGAGGCCATTTTTGGTACCTTCACGCAGGTGGACCCTTCGCGAAGTCGGAAGTACGGCGGCGCCGGGCTGGGTCTTCCCATTGCCAAGCAGCTCGTCGAGCTCATGGGTGGCGAGATCGCCGCCAAGAGCGTGGAGGGGCAGGGGTCGAGCTTCTGGTTCACCCTACCGCTTCATAAGCAGCCCAAGCGCGCCCGTCCGGCGGAGCCACCGCTGAGGAAGCTCCAGCAGCAACGAGTGCTGGTGGTGGACGACAGCGTCATGAACCGCGTGTGGCTGATCACGCTGCTCGAGGCCTGGGGTTGCCGGTGTGAGGATGCCCAGGATCCGAACCAGGCGCAAATCCAGCTCCTGGAGGCGGTGGAGGCGCAGGACCCCTTTGGCCTGGTGGTGCTGAACCTCCTGTGGGCGGGCACCGACGGCGTCACCGTGGCCTCGACAATCAAGAAGGACGATCGGCTGGAGAGTCCGGACTTCGTGATCCTGGTGCCCGTGGACCGCATCAGCGAGTACGCGCGGCTGGAAGCCAACGGCTTTGCCACCTGCATCACCAAGCCTGTTAAGCGGTCCCGTCTGTACGAGGGTCTGGCGGCACTGTACGGGGAGGAGCGTGGGCTGACCGGGGAGTACGCCTCCTTGGCCCAGGCCGTGTCTGATCCCACCCGGGGCGGGAAGGTGAAGATCCTCGTGGCCGAGGACAACCTGCCGAACCAGGTGGTGGCCGTGGGCATGCTCCGAAACCTGGGGTTCCAGGTCGCCGTGGTGGGCAATGGGGTGGAGGTGCTCGAGCTCCTCAAGAAGGAGACGTTTGACCTGGTGCTGATGGACGTTCAGATGCCGGAGTTGGACGGGTATCAAACCACCCGGGCCATTCGTAGCCCGGCGTCGGATTTTCACGATCCCGCCATCCCGGTCATCGCCATGACCGCCCACGCCCTGGAGGGGGATCGTGAAACTTGTCTCGCCTCGGGCATGAACGACTACATCGCCAAACCCATGGAGCCCGAGAGCCTACTCGAGACCATCGAGCGCTGGTTACCTACCGAAGAGTAGAGGAGTATCTCGCCAGAGCAGGGGAGTTACTCGTCCTTCGGCTCGTTCCACTTGTCGTCGATGAGCTCCAGCAGGACGCCGTTTACGGCCTTGGGGTGCACGAAGGCGAACTGGCAGTCGCGGAAGTCCCGCAGGCCGCCGATGATGGGGTAGTCCTGTTCCTTGAGCTCGTCGACGGCCTCGGAGGTCTTGTCCACGTTGAGGCTCACCAGCATGATCCCTTCGCCGCGCTTCTCGATCCACTTGGCCACGTCCCCGTCAGGTGAGGTGGACTCCATGAGCTCGAAGCCCACGCCGCCCAGAATATATCGGGCCACGCGGATCTTCTCGGGCTCGTCCACGTACTCGTCCTCGGGCTCCTTGCCCAGGATGGGGGCCCAGACTTTCTTGGCCGCATCCAGGTCCTTCACCGCGATACACAGGTGATCGATCTTGTTGATTTTCATCTCACTATCTCCTTCAGATCAAGGCAAACAGACATCCCCATCCGGACTGTAGAAGTTGTTCTTGCAGGAGTGGTCCGCGCGGGCGCAGTCTGCGGCGTCCTCACATCCGTCAAGGCACAGGCCCATGTCAGCCATGGTGCCGTTCATGGCGTTTGCGCAGAGTCCATCCCCGGGGCAGACCCCCGTTTGTAGGTTGCATAGGGTGGTGCAGTACCCGGCCGGGGTGTTAAACCAGCAAGTTGCACTCTGGCAGTCCAGAGGTCCGGTGCAGGTGGCTGCCGTGTCTCCGCCGGTGGACTGCCCTTGACACAGTCCGGAGTGGAGGTTGCACTGTCCCGTCTCCGGGCAATCTCCGTCCGCTTCGCATCGGGGGTAACAGAAGGTCTGACCGCTGTACCACGGGTCGAAGCAAGCGTAGCCCGTCCGACACTCAGAAGAGTCGTCGCAGGTGGGGACGCACAGGTCTGTGCCGCCCAGCGTCGCGCAGTGCCCCTCGCTGCAGGACAGGGTGGCGCAGTCCTGGGTGCATAAGCCGCCGGGCCAACCGTGGCCGGCTTCCACCCGGCATACTCCGCCGGGGCACTGTTCGTCCTCGGTGCAGGGGCCGCCAAACGTGCTCAGGCAACCCGATGTGTCGTAGTCCTCGCAGTTGGTTTGGCAGGCCAGAGTCCCGTCCGTGAAGCCCAGAGAGATACAGGTCTCACCCCCGAGCTCGGCGCCGTCACACCTTTCGACTCCGGCCTCGATCTCGCCGTCACCGCAGCCGGTCAACACCTGACAATCGCTGTCGTCGAGGGCGAGACAGCCGGTGGCACAGGTGAGCACGCCGTCTCCGAACCCCTGGCTGGCGCAATCCTCATTCCGAAGGTCGGTGGCGTCACAGGCCTCGGCATCATCGGCCACGCCGTCTCCACAGAAGGGGAGCCGACAGTCTGGTCGACAGGCGTTGGGGATCGTGGCGGAGTTCGCGAGACCATCGTCGCACTCCTCGGAGGGATCCAGCAGCGCGTTGCCGCAGCCGCCGATACACTCCAGGAGAACGATCTGGCAGTCGTCTCCGCAGGTGATGGTCCCAGACTCGAAGCCAAGGGACACGCAGTCGCGTCCGGCGAGGTTGGAACCGTCGCACTCCTCCCCCGTCTCGATGATGGAGTTGCCGCAAGAAGCGGTGGCGTCCGACCTGTCTGCGTTGCCAATGGAGAAGTCCACCAGGCAACCCCCGACTCCACAGAGCACCATAACTGAACATAGGACCATGCTGATTCTATGCATTTGTCCAAGTATCGGCGGCTGTGGCCTGAGGGTCAAGTGCGGCGGCGGCCTCGGGTGCCGATCCTCGGAGGGACCTCTCGCCGGATCCCGGTTTGGCGGA
>JAOZUO010000085.1:0-12166 GCA_029938605.1 Deltaproteobacteria bacterium
CGAAGCGAGCCGGGATGCAGCGGCGTCATGAGCGATCGAGTTATTTTTAGACGGGGCCTAAGAGTTGTGCCAGTACGGGTCGCCTTCGCCACTCTTGGGTGCAAGGTCAATCGCGCCGACACCTCGTTGATTCGCGATGGGCTTCCAGCCGGCGTGGAGGTGGTGGCCTTCGGGAAGGTCGCGGACGTGTACGTCATCAACACCTGCACGGTCACGGCCACGGCCGATCGGCAGTCACGACAGCTTGTACGCCGAGCCCATCGCGCCAACCCCGCCGCGGCGATCATCGTCACCGGTTGCCTGGCGGATCAACGCCCTCAGGAGGTGCGCACCCTCGACGGCGTGGTCTACGTGGCCGCCAACGCGGCAAAGCCCCTGGTGGCGGCGGAGGTGGCCCGTCGGGTGGGGCTGACCGCGTCAGCGACGAGGGTTCCCTCCGTAGCCTATCGTCCACAGGAGGTGACTCGCCCGCCTTTGAAGATTCAAGACGGATGTGATGGTGTGTGCGCCTACTGCGCCGTGGCAGCGGCACGTGGCCACCCCAAGAGCGTGGACGCGGACCAGGTGCTTTTGCAGTTGGCCGGGTTGGGACGCCAGGGGTGCGCCGAGGTGGTCCTCGCGGGTATCGATCTCGGCGCCTGGGGGCGGGAGCTGGATCCCCCTGGGCGGCTTGCCACCCTGCTCGAGCGGGTGCGCCAGGAGCGCCCGGTGCGACGGGTGCGGCTGAGCTCCATCGAGATCCTTCACCTGGAAGACGACCTGATCCGCCAGATGGCGGACACCTCTGTGATCTGTCGCCATCTGCATCTGCCTCTACAGAGCGGCGCTGACCCGGTGCTCAAGCGCATGCGGCGACCCTACAACTTGGCCACCTACGTGCAGCGGGTGCGCGCGGCCCAGGCCAACCTGGAGGGAGTGGTCATCGGCGTGGATGTGATCGCCGGGTTCCCCGGGGAGCGCGCAGAAGATCACCTGGCTACGTTGGCGCTGCTCGAGGAGCTGGGTGTGGCCTACCTGCACGTCTTTCCCTTCTCTCCCCGGCCCTCCACGCCGGCGGCCGCCATGACCGACCCGGTGGATGGGGTCGTGGTGCGCGCGCGAGCCCGGGAGCTGCGAGAGCTCGGACAGCGACTCTGGCAGCGGTGTCGGCGGGCGTTGCGGGGGCGTTCGACAACGGCGGTGGTCTCCGCCAAGCGGTGTGGTGACGGATTCTGGGGGTTCTCGGATCAGGGGGTTTCGTTGGTGCTCAACTGTGACGCTTCCCTCGTGGGGCGACTGGTACGGGTGGAGCTGGGCGCACTCACCCCAGATGGCATGGAGGCCACCGTGCTTGGCGTGTCCGACCGTGCTTGAGTGACTGGTGGAACATGACGATTTGCAGTAGGCTTCGGCCATGGGCGACCAAGAGTTGGATCAGCGGGTAGAGGAGCTGGAGCAGCGACTCGGATACAGGTTCCAAAGTCGCGGACAGGTGGAGACTGCGCTGACGCACAAGTCCTTTGCCAACGAGCACGCGCCCCAGCTTCCCCACAACGAGCGCATGGAGTTTTTGGGCGACGCCGTGGTGTCTTTGGTGGTGGGCCATCTGCTCATGGCGAGTAATCCCGAGTGGTCGGAGGGGGAGCTCTCCAAAGCGCGATCAGCATTGGTGAGCGCCACGGGCCTCGCCGAGTTGGCGCAGTCCCTCGAGCTTGGACAGGCCCTGCGGCTGGGCCGGGGGGAGGAGCGCACGGGCGGTCGCGACAAGCCGTCCATCATGGCAGACAGCTTCGAGGCCCTGACCGCTGCCATCTACCTTGACGGTGGCTACGAGGTGACTTTCGAAGTACTGCGCCGTCTCTTCGATCCGCTATTGAATGATGCCCTGCGGGGGATTCGCCAGCGGGATCCGAAGACCCATCTCCAGGAGCGGATCCAGGCGGTGTACAAGCGCGCTCCCAGCTACGATCTCGTGGACACCTGCGGCCCGGAGCATGATCTGCGCTTCACCGTGGAGTTGATCGTGGAGGACACGCCCTTGGCCACCGGCGTTGGACGCACCAAAAAGGAAGCAGAGCAGCGGGCCGCAGCCATCGTGCTGGAGCAGATTACCTCCGGAGAAAGCCTTGAGGATCTTCTCCTGAAAAGTAAGTCTATCTGACAAAAAGAAGATTCGGTGGAATTTTCCTTGACGACTGGGCCTGATTACAATAGATTTTTGTAACGAGAACGGAAAATAAAGGGCGTCCGGTCGTCTCTGCCTAGCTGAAACGATAAATCCGCCGCCCGACTATCATACGACCCCCGTGTTTCGGCACGGGGGTCTTTCAATTTTTGGGGGGAACTTTGTAGTGGGGGAACAATGCAGCCGGGGCTACTTAGAGAGCTTGGCGCATTGGTAGAAGGGATCGCAGGCCGTGCGGGCCAGACACTTGTGGATCCGCATCAGGTTCGCTCCCGAAAGCCCTGACAGGCGCATGAGCCACCAGCGACGGACGTAGCCCGAGTGCAGGGCGACGCGCGCCTGTAGACGAGCGGCCTCCAGGTCGGCCTTGTTGCCGCCAAAGGTGCGGGCCAGGGCGACATTGCGCTCGATGGCGCAGTCCTCCATGCGGTCGCAGATGGTCTCCAGAGCCCGCTTGGCCACCGCCCCGATGGGACCCGTGCGTGGTTGGGTGGCGGACCGCCGATGGTCACCACCGGTGCGCGGGTTGGGACCGATGGCACTTGCAGGGCAGCCCGTGCCGACGCCTCCGAGTAAAAGAGCGGTGATCAAGGGCAGCGACAGGTTCAGGCGACGCATGAAGGTTCTCCGTTGGTCGGTTCCGGTTCCGGTTCCGGTTCCTTGGGTTCTCAGTCTACCAGGCCGGGGGTATAGATCTCGATGACCCGGGTGAACTCTCCAGCGGCGTCCACGCCGCCCATGAGTCCCATGGTGCCGGTGGACATGGGGAAGGACTGGTGACCCGTGCGGGGCACCACCAGGTCCGTGGAACCAACCCAGGCGGGATCTCCGTCGGCGACACTGAAGATCTCGGCGTCCCCGAGGGGGAGGCCGTCTGTGCCGGTGCCGCCGGCCACCACCAGCTCGTCGCCCAGGACAGTGACGGTGTGGCCGAAACGCGGGGTGTCCAGCAGCCCGGGAAGGGGCGTGAAGGAGTCGTCGTCGGGATCGTAGATCACCGCATCGGCCAGGACGGTACCGTCCGCGGTTACGCCTCCGATCACCAGGATCCGGCGATCGGAGAGGGTCACCGCCGCGTGGCCGCTGACCATGGTCCCCGGGTCCGGCGTCACGGCGCTCTCGGACATACCCCAGTCGATGGTGTCCACGTCGGGTTGTACGGGAGTGACGCGCAGGATCTCGGCCACGGGATCTCCGGCCTCGCCGCCGCCGTAGACCAGGACGATGATTTCAGGCGCCGCGGTCGTGCTGGTGGCCGACTTTGTGCGCGTGGCCGTGTGTCCCAGCCGGCAGCCGGTCAGGGAGCGCTGCTGGGCGGTCACGGTCCAGTCGTAGGTGGAGGTGTGGTAGGCGGCCGCGAAGTGCAGGTAGTCGCAGGCGACGCCATCGGCGTTTCGGCCACCCACCACCAGGAAGCTGTTGAGCACCCGTTGGTCGTAGCCGGCCAAGAGCGCCGGGTGGGGCCCCAGGATCACCACCTGCCCTTGGGCCCGAGCGCTCTGCTCGATGGCGTAGTCCACGTCCGGCTGGTACGTGAAGCCCAGGGAACCGGGCTCCATGATGTCCAGGCGGCCCGAGAGCGTCCCGGCCTCGTCGACCCCGCCGTACAGCAGGTAGTAGCCGCCGTCGATGTTCATGGCCGCCATGTGAGCTCGTGGCTCGGGAAGCTGGGCCAGGGGGTAGATTTCGTGGAAGTAGCTGTCGTAGTAGAAAGGTTGCGCGGGGACCGTGGCGTCCGCGGTGAGGCCGCCGAACCAGAGGGTGGCGTTCAGGTCGTTGTTGTCGTCGTCGTCCCAATCCTCCACCTCGTAGTTGGCCATGGCCATGGCCGTGGCGCCCAGGGGTGCGTCGATGGGCGCGCGCCCAAAGGTGCCCACCCGGGAGACAAAGAGGGTCAGGGTCTCGACGGTGGCGTAGGCGTTGATCAGCGGGCTCTGACCCCGGCAGATCACCTCCCCACCGTCGGAGAGCCCCTCCAGGATCACGGGAGACGCGCCGCCCAGATTGAGCTCCATCTCCAATGTGAACTTGTCGTCGGAACCGGACAGCGCTTGGGTCTGGGTCTTTTCACCGAAGGTCAGGCGGATCTCGGATACGCCCGCGAAGGTGTCCTGCTGCTCAGGGGTCACGAGAATAAACGGGATGACGTCGTCGTCGCCTCTACAGCCGGCCTGCAGCGCCCCGACGGTAAGGACGGTCAGGATCAGGTGGATCGTACGGTTCTTCAAGGTAGCACCCTCCAGGCGCTGGGCGTTGGGCGTTGGCCCCGGGGCGAAGTCGAACGAGAATCGCACGACACGGGGCAGTGGGTCATGTTACTGGGAGCCCGCGCATGGGGCAATGCCTTTCCCCAGCCCCTCTCCCCGTGCCCCCCCTATCCCCTCTCCCCGTGCCCCCCCAGCCCCTCCCCCCAGGGCCACCTCGGTGCGTTGCTTGACGCTTGGACCCGCCATGGGGCATTTTACCTTCCGAAGTACGTATTAGGTTTATCGATGGAAAACAACATGTGCACGCTGAAGTTGCTTTTAGTCGGGGTACTCGCCGGAGGCCCGATCCCCACCATCGCCCACGCAGCCCCGGCGAGGCCTGCCGCAGCCCCGGGTCTGGTTCCCATTGCTGCCCCAGCCCCTGGCCCTGCTCCGAGTGCTGGTGAGGATCAGCCGTCTTCCCTGGCCGAGACCATGGCGGCCGAGCAGCGAGGGGATCTGTCCGCGGCCCTGGCGGGGTACCACAGTCTCCTTGTCCGGCCCCAGTCCCTGCATGTGCAGGTCTACCTTCGTGGCCGGATCCGGACTTTGACCACGCGGATCCCCATGGCCCAGGTCGCTCCCTTGCTACAGAAGCTTCCGCCCGCGTCGCCCGTGCGCCCCTGGTTGATTCTGCGTCAGGCGGAGCTCCTCACCCAGTCTGGTAAGGAGCGGGCCGCCCGCAAGCTCCTCAATATGACCAAGGGTCTGGATCCCGCGCACAAGCGTCGCGCTCTGGCCGCGGCCGGACACCCTCGGCGCATAGGCGCCCTGGTGCCCCTGTCGGGGCGGCTGCGTGGGCTGGGCCTGGACCTGCTCCGGGGTATGATTCTCGCGGCGGACCTGTCGCGTGGGTCCCGGGGACACTTCGCCACCATCGTGGCCCGAGACTCAGCGCGCGACCCCGCCGGGGCCGCCGCTTCCCTGGGGCGACAGGGGGTCGTGGCTGCGGTGGGGGTTCCCTTGTCGGGCAACGCCCGGTTGGCGGCTCCCGTGTGCCAGAAGGTCGGCCTGCCGCTGCTTACGGGCGCCGACGGTAAGGGCGTGGTTCACCTTGGGTCCGCCATCTTCCGCGCGGTGCACTCCCCCATCCAGCGCGCCCGGGCTCTGGCGCGGTACCTCGCCGCCACCCAGAAGGTGGTGCGGGTGGCCATCTTGCATCCCAACAATGGGTACGGTCGCCGGGTGGCCAAGGCCTTCGCCGACGAGGCCGGCAAGTCCACCCTCGTGGTGGTGGACACGGTGGCCTACAATCGCAAAGACACCACCTTATACAAGCGCTTCAAACCCCTGGTGGCCAAGAGGACCCAGGCGGTGTTCGTGGCCGACAGCGCCATCCGCCTAGAGGTCGTGGCGCCCCAGCTCGGTCTGGCCGGTCTTCAGGCGGCGCCCCTGCGAAAGCTCGGCAAGGGCAAGGTGCTGCTGCTCTCCACGGCGGAGGGACTACGTTCGAGGCTGGTGACGAACGTGGGCCACTCGGTGGCCGGCGCGGTGTTGGCGCCGGGGTTCTACGCCGACGCCCTGGACCCGCGGCTGGGATCCTTCGTCAAGGCTTTTCAAAAGGTGTTTGGCCGGGCTCCGGGGCGGTACGCGGCCCTGGGCTACCTCTCCGTGCAGCGCATCCGGAGCCTCCTGGTTCGCCGGGCCCAGGGACGGGTGTCTCTGGTCAAGGCGTTGGCGGTGTCCACCGGGGCGCACAAAAAGCCTCTGTTCAACAAGCAAGGTGAGCGGACGGATCCGCCGCGCCTGTATCGGGTCCACACCAGCGGCATCCGACTGGTGACCACCCGGCTGCGCACCCCAGGAGCGAAGCCATGACCGAAAACGTAACCACTCCCTTGGAAAACGCCCGGGAGCGGCTCATCGTCGCTTTGGACGTACCGGACGCGGCCGCCGCCCTTGCCTTGGCTGAAGCCCTGGCGCCCACGGTGGGCTACTTCAAGGTGGGGCTGGAGCTCTTCGGCTCCGCCGGCCCCGACTTCGTGCGCGAGATGGTGGCGCGGGAGGCGCGAGTATTTTTGGACCTGAAGCTACACGACATCCCGGCCACGGTGGCCCGGTCGGTGGACGTGCTCGGACGGCTCGGCGTCTCCCTGCTCACGGTGCACGCCGCCGGTGGGCCCGAGATGCTGCGTCAGGCCGTCGGTGCCGCCGCTCGCTGCGATCGTCCCCCGGGCGTGCTGGCGGTCACCGCCCTGACCAGCCTGGACGACGACGATCTGCGCGCCGTGGGGATCTCCCTGTCCCCGGCCGAGCTCGTCGTGCACCGCGCTCGCCTGGCCGCCGAGTGCGGCGTAGCCGGGGTGGTGTCCTCGGTACACGAGGCCGCGGCCGTGCGCGCCGTGGTGACCGATGACTTTCACATCGTCACGCCGGGGATTCGTTCGGCGGGATCGGCTGTGGGCGACCAGAAGCGCGTGGGCACCCCCGCCGGCGCCATCACCGCCGGTGCCTCCCACCTGGTGGTGGGCCGACCCATCCGCGACGCCCCAGACCCTGTGCAAGCGGCCCGGGACCTGGTGGCCGAGATGGCCACCGCCCTGGGCACTACCCCAGGCACCACCCAGGGCGACAAGTCATGAGCTCCGCTGGAGCCGGCACCGGCCGGCGGGTCTACGGCGTGCACGGCGTAGGCGAAGTTCTCCGCGCGCGCCCCAAGGACGTACAGGCGGTGTTCGTGGCCCAGGGCCGTCGGCCTGACGCCGCCCTCGACCAGGCCCTGTCCCGGGCCTCAGTGGACGCCGAGCCGCGGACCCCCTTGGAGCTGGACCATCTGGCCAAAGGCGGCCGACACCAGGGCGTCGTGGCCATCGTGGGCCCCTATCCCTACCGCGGCCTCGACGAGCTGCTCGGCCAGCCTGCGGACGCGGTCTTGGGACCATTGGTGGTGCTGGACCAGGTGCAGGATCCGCGAAACCTGGGCGCCATCGTTCGCAGCGCCTATGCCCTGGGATCCACCGGACTGGTGCTGCCCGAGCGGAGGTCCACCGGGGTTACGGCCACGGTGGTCCGGACCTCCGCCGGCGCCACCGAGCACCTACCCATCTGCCGGGTGGTGAACCTGGTGCGCGCCCTGGAGGCCATGCAGGCGGCCGGCTGGTGGCTGGTGGGCGCCGCCGGGCAATCCGGGCAATTCGACCAATCCGGGCAATCCGGCCCAGCCGGCCCAGCCGGACAGCCGCCCGAGGCCCTCGACCTCGCCGATCGGGTCGCCCTGATCCTGGGCTCCGAGGGCAAGGGCCTCCGCCCCTCCACCGCCAAGCACTGCGACTTCCACGTGGCCATTCCCATGGCCGGCGATCTGGACTCCCTCAACGTTTCGGTGGCCGCCGGCATCCTCCTGGCCGAAGCCGCCCGCCAACGCCGCGGGCGCTGATCTCTACTCAGAGTGGTTTGAGATCCTCCTCTTTCTCCCCAGGCAATTCTCGCGGAGCTACGGCTCGCGGCTCACGATCCTCGCGGCTGTGCCAGACGCGGATCACCACGGGACAGCCGTGAGGATCGACGCGGTAGCGTAGAACATAGGACCCGACGCCGAAGGGCACGAACCACTCGCGTCGACCGTCTCCCAATGATCTCCCGATCAGTGGATGGTCCTCCAACTTCATGGCTCCGTCTAGGATCGCAGCAGCGGCACGCATCGCTGCATCGGGGCTTTTGCTGGCGAGAAAGTCGTGCAGACGCTCCAAGTCCTCGAGCGCCTCGCGCAACCATTTTAACGTGGGCACTTTGCGTCCCGGCCCTCGGCCAGCGCTCCCAACCATTTTTTGACACGCTCATTGGGCACCGCTTCCCCGGTGAGGACGTACCGATCCCAGCGAGCCTCATCCTCGCGCCGCTCGTGCTCTCGCTCCTCTTCTCGTGCCAAGTATTCGGCGAGCGCTGTGCGCATGAGCCAGTGCGGGCTCCGGTTCTTGGCCTCAGCAAGTGTCTTGAGGCGGGCTCGTGTGTTGTCGTCGACCTTGATCCCGATGGTGGTCGTCGCCATGAGGTGCTCCTTGGTTGCGATAAGTATAACCCCACTTTCCTAATTCGCAAATACTTGAGTTTTTTCAACCAGTCAGAGCCCGAAAGAGCTCGCTACTCGATCTTCTTCAGGATCTTGAGGAGGTCCTTGGGGGAGATCATGCCCACCACGTTTGGGGTGGGTTTCTGCTTGGAGTCCAGGATCACCAGGGTGGGTAGACCGCCTACGCCGAAGCGCTTCTTGATCTGTTTGACCTTCGCGGATTTCTTGGTGCAGTCGATCTTGCAGAAGACGAAGCGGCGTTTGAGGACTTTGGCCACGGACTCGTGGGCTAGGGTGGTCTTCTCCAGCTCAATGCACTTCTCACACCAGGTGGCCCAGAAGTCCATGAGGATGGGTCGGCCCGACTCCTTGCCCGCCTTGAGGCAGGAGTCCACGTCGTTGTACTGGGCCTTGACCGAGGTGCCACGCACGTACTGCATGGTCAAAAAGAGCCCGATGGTCAGGGCCGCGATGCCCGTAAGCTTGCGCGCCCAGGTCATCAGCCGCTTGTCGTGGAAGTCCAGGTGTACGCCGCCGATGAGGATCCCCAGCAGGGTGAGCCCGCCACCGGTGAAAAGGACCCAGGTCTCTCGGATCCGGATCCGGGCAAGGGGTCCGATGAGGCTGCTTAAGTAGTATAGGGCGGCCACCAACATGAGCGCGCCGAAGACGCTCTTGACGCCCTCCATCCAGGAGCCGCTTTTGGGCATAGCCGAGGCGAAGGCGGCGATGACCATGAACATGAGTCCCAGGCCCATGGAGAAGGTGAACAGCAACCAGAATCCCAGGAAGGCGTTCTGGGTGGAGGCGATGTAGACCAGGATGCCGGTGATCACCGGGCCCGTGCAGGGCGCCGCCAGCAGGCCCGCCACCAGGCCCATGATGAAGCCGCCCAGGGGACCGGCGCCGCCCGCGGCCGAGAGGCGGCCCTGCCAGGAGGCCGGGAGCTGGAGTTCGAAGGCGCCGAACATGGAGGCGGCCAGCGCCGTGAAGAGTACGGCCAAGGGGATGACCACGTAGGCGGAGCCCAGATGATCTCCCACGGTGCCCTTGCCGGCCAGGCCCGCCAGGAGGCCGAGCACCGAGTAGGTCATGGCGATGCCCAGCACATAGGTAGTGCCGGTGGTGATGGCCCGGATGCGGCGTTTGCGCGGGGACTCCTCGGCGTCCGGTAGTCCGCCGAAGATGCTGACAGTAATCGGAATAAGAGGATAGACGCAGGGGGTGAGGCACACGGCCATGCCGCCGAAGAACGCCGCCACGAACATGCCCACGCCGCCACCCTTTGTGGCCGCGGTGAAGTCCATGGATGAGCCACAGCCTGCCAAGAGGACCGCGAGGAGGACGGGGATGAGCAGAAGCAGTGTTTTGACGAGGGGTTTCATGCGCTTTCCCAGAGGCCCCCAACGATTGGGGCACAGAGCATTCTCTGACACAATAGGGGCCCGACTGCAACCGGAACCAAGCGGAGACCTACGGAGTTATGCGAAAGGACGCCAGAGGGATCCAACCGGCGAGAAGAGATCTCCTGTGGCCCGTTGGGAACCCGGTGTCCCGATCCGAATGGTTGGGCGCGGAGAACAGGTGTGTGTTCAAAAAGTTGTGCATACATAATATGTTAGTTTATATAACTTGATGTGACCTCTTAGATATTGGTGTCCATTTTGGATCCGTTTGGGTTTCCGTCCCCACTGTTCCCCACTGCCCTTCCATGATCTGACCCACAAGATGTGGTATGTAGGCAAATGTGTGTGAGGCAACATGTTGTGTATATCTAGTGATATCAAGAACTTGCCTGAAGAAAACTTGACTTATAATAGGGCCAATGGCTTAGTTGATCCACAGAGTGGGTTAGAGTGGAGTAAAGTGGGAAGTGGATCCCAGGTAGGTCATCATGTTCCTCGGCACGTATCATCATTCGCTGGACACCAAAGGCAGGGTCAGCATCCCTGCGCGGTATCGCGAGCTGCTGACCGCAGAGGCTGAGCCGGGCCTGATCCTCACCATCAACCACGGCGACGCCGAGCAATGCGTGGCCGTGTATCCGCGGGCGCCCTTCTTCCGGATGGCCCAAAAGCTCATGACTGATGGGCCCATGGACGCTCAGCTAGAGCGGTATGCCCGGACCATCCTGCCCTCCTCCGTCGAGGTCTCCCACGACAAACAGGGACGGATCCTCATCCCCTCGACGCTGCTGGAGCAGGTGAACATCCAGCGCGAAGTGACCTGGGTGGGCATGTTCAACCGCATGGAGATCTGGGATCGCGCCAAGTGGGAGACCGCTCACCAGAAGGACCTGGCCGAGGTGGGCAACCTGAACCGGCTGTATACTGAAATTTACAACGGTAACGACTAGTTACTTGTGTATATCGAGAAAATGCTCGAAGAAAATGACAGCCACTGCGCACATTCCCGTACTGCTTCCTGAGTGCCTCCATCTGCTCCAGCCCAGAACAGGGGGAGTTTACTGCGACACCACTGTGGGGCTGGGCGGACACGCCGAAGCGTTGCTCGAGGCGAGCGGACCTGACGGCCGGCTGGTGGGCATCGACCGGGACCCCGAGGCCCTCGTCGCGGCGGGCAAGCGGTTGGCCCGGTTTGGCGACCGGGTAACCCTATGCCACGGGGAGCTACAGGATGTGGTGGAGATCCTCGACGCCCTGGGCCTGCTGGACGATGGGGTGGACGATGCGGTGGGCGGCGTGGACGGCCTCTTGGCGGATCTGGGCGTGTCGTCCCTGCAGCTGGACTCTCCCGAACGCGGGTTCTCCTTTCAGCGTCCCGGGCCCCTGGATATGCGCATGAACCCCGACGCGGGGCAGCCGGCGTCGGCCTTCCTGGCGGGACTCAGCGAGAAGGAGCTGACCCGGGTGCTACGGAAGTACGGCGAGCAGCCCCGAGCCCCGCGGGTAGCCCGGGCCATCAAACAGTACCTGGACGACTCGGATGAGACGGACACCGCTGGACTGGCGCGGGTGGTGGCGGCGGTGCTTCCGGCCCGGCGTCCCGGCACCGTGCATCCGGCTACCCGGGCCTTCATGGCCATTCGCATCGCCGTTAACGACGAGCTCGGCCAACTGGAGCGGTTCCTGGAGCGGTTTGTGCGGGTGCTGGCCCCCGGCGCCTCCCTGGCGGTGATCACCTTCCACTCCCTCGAGGATCGGCTCGTCAAGCGTCGCTTCGCCCGGTTGAGCCAGGTGGCCCCGGACGCGCCGGCGGGTCTTCCCCTCACCGAGGCCGAGCTGGGCCGCCCCCAGGCTGAGCTGCTGACACGAAAGCCCCTGCGGGCCGGTGACGTCGAGCTGGCCCAGAATCCCCGGTCTCGCAGCGCGAAGCTGCGGGGACTGCGCTATCTCGGATCCCAGGTGGCGGCATGAGCGTGGCCTCGCGAAAGCCGGTCCGCTCCGTGCGCGCACGGGCTCTGGCGCTATTCGCCGTGACCGCCTTTTTTACGTCGGCGGCCCTGGCCCATGTTTGGGTGCGGCTGCAGGTGGTGCGGCTGGGCTACCAGATTTCCAACGAGACCGAGCGCGAGAAGCGGCTGCTGCAGACGCATCGCAAGCTTCAGGTGGAGCGTGCCCTGCTGCGTAGCCCCGAGCGGCTGGAGCGGCTGGCCCGGGAGCGGCTCAACCTGACCATGCCCGATCCGGGCACCATCGGGCGACTCAAGTCTCGGCGGTTCGCAAAGCGGCGTCGGGGAATGACCCCCGTGGCGGTGGGGGGGGATGGCCCATGAGCACCCGCGCC
>JAOZUO010000085.1:12266-34234 GCA_029938605.1 Deltaproteobacteria bacterium
GTCGGGGAATGACCCCCGTGGCGGTGGGGGGGGATGGCCCATGAGCACCCGCGCCGCCAAGCCCCGCGCCGCCAAGCCCCGCGCCACCAAGCCCCGCGCCGCCAAGCCTCGCGCTGCCAAGCCTCGCGTGGCACAGGACGCTGCACCGGACGAGGATCGCTGGGTGCGGCTCCGCATCCGTGTCGCCCTGGGATTGTTTCTGTTGATGCTCGGGGCCATTGGCCACCGGGCCTACGGGCTGCAGTTGGTGCAGGGCGAAAAGTACGGGCGCCAGGCGCGCAAGCAGACCATCCGGACCCTGAAGCTGCCCCCCAAGCGCGGTGCGGTGCTCGACCGTCACAACACCCGCCTCGCCGTCAGCGTGGACGTGCCGTCGGTGTACGCCAACCCGCGGCAGGTGGGCTCGGCGGCGCCGGAGGTGGCGCGTAAGCTCGCCGCCATCCTGGACGCGGACCGCTTCCTGCTTGAGGAGCGGCTCAGCTCCAAACGCTACTACGCCTGGATCAAACGGCGGATCACCCCCAACCAGGCCCGCCAGGTGCGCAAGCTCGGCTTCGAGGGGATCTACCTTACGCGGGAGACGCGCCGCTTCTATCCGAACCGGAGATTGGCCGGGTCGGTGATCGGCTTCGCCGGCCTCGACGGCCGCGGTCTGGAGGGCGTGGAGAAGCACTTCGACAGCTGGTTGCGAGGATCGAGCTCGAGCATCAAAGGCGTACGGGACGCCCACGGCAAGCCGGTCTACATCGACGGGCGGCCGGATCTGACCCCGTCGGCGGGGCACATTGTGGTGCTCACCATTGACAAGAAGCTGCAGTTCATCACCGAGAACGCCCTGCGTCGCACGGTGGAGTTGTACCAGGCCAAGGGCGGCACGGCCGTGGTCATGGACCCCTATAGCGGGGACATCCTGGCCCTGGCCAGCGCTCCGGACTTCGACCCCAACAACTTTGGCGCCTCCGATCCCGAGGCCCTGCGGAACCGCTCGGTGACAGACGCCTACGAGCCCGGCTCCACCATGAAGGTCTTCACCATGGCGGCAGCCTTCCAGCACCGGGTGGTGAGGCTGAAGGAACAAATTTACTGCGAGAACGGGATGATCGAGATCGGCAAACACAAGATCAAGGACTCCCATCCGCACAAGTGGTTGAGCCTCACGGGCTGCATCAAAAAGTCGAGCAATATTTGTATCACCAAGGTGGCTCAGCGTTTGGGCAAGCGTCGCCTGTATACGGCCCTTCGGCTCTTTGGCTTTGGCCACAAGTCCGGCGTGCTGCTGCCCGGTGAGCGCAGCGGGCACCTGATGCCCTGGCGACGTTGGTCTCAGGCCAAGCTCTCCAATGTGAGCTTCGGACAGGGGATGACCGCCACCTCGGTGCAGCTCGCCGCTGCCCTGGGCGCTCTGGCCAACGGCGGGATGCTGTACCGGCCCCGCATCGCCCTCGAAATTCGCGACGCCACCGGCCGCCCCGTGGTGCAGTACCGCAAGCGGCGGCGACGGGTGGTCTCGGGGGCCAGCGCCCGGCGCGTGATCCAGATGATGCGCACGGTGGTAGAGAAGGGCGGCACGGGAGAGGAAGCGGCCCTCGATGGATACTCCGTGGCGGGTAAGACCGGCACCGCTCAGAAAGTGGCGGCCACGTCGGCCAAGCGGGCCAAAGCCCTGGCTGAGGCGGCTGCCCGAGCCGCCCAGAACGGCAAACCGCCTCCCAAGAAGAAGCCCTCGGGCTACGCCGATGATTTGTACCTGGCGTCGTTCATTGGCGTGGTGCCTGCCTCGCGTCCGCGCCTGGTCATTGTGGTGACCGTGGACGAGCCCAAGGATCGGTACTACGGCGGTGAGGTGGCGGGCCCGGTGTTTCGGGAGATCGCGGAGCAGGCCATGCGGTATCTCGGCGTGCCCCGGGACCTCACCCCGGACCCCAAGAAGAAACGTCGCGCCGTCAAAGGGGCGTCCGCGGCGGATGTGCGTGAGCCCACGGTGGAGCCCGCGCCGGCGCTGCCGGTGTCTACACCGGGGGGCCCGCGTTTCACGATGCCGAACTTCACCGGCATGAGCATGGCCGCCGTGCTCCGGCGTGCTCGCAAGCTGGGACTCCAATGTCGGGTCACGGGTACCGGACACGCCGTTCGACAGCACCCGGCTCCCGGGGCGGCGTCTCGAAAAACCCGCTGTAGGGTGATCTTCGCACCCCCGGGCTAGGAAATCGTAGTGAGCAAAGGATTCGAAATACCCCCCGCCCGCATGGTCCTGACCGACGTTTTGGTCGGCCTGGGGGTGGTTACCTCCCGGGGGGACCTGGACGTGCCCATCGCCAAGGTCACCGACGACTCCCGGAAGGTGGAGCCCGGAGACCTCTTTGTAGCCGTGACCGGGCGTACGGTGGACGGGCACCGATTCGTATCCGCGGCCGCCGAGGCCGGGGCTGGTGCGGTGATCGTGGAGCAGGACGTGGACTTTGGCGGTACCGTGGTGCGGGTGGTGAACAGCGCTCGGGCGTTGGGAATCGCCGCGGCCAACCGGGCAGGGAACCCCGGCCGGACCATGCGCATGGCCGCCATCACCGGCACCAACGGCAAGACTACGACCACCTACATTCTCGAATCGATCCTGGCCGTGGCGAATGAGACCCCCGGAATCATCGGCACGGTCAGCTACCGCTTCTGCGGCAATGAGCGGAAGGCTCCCTTTACCACGCCCGCGGCGCCGGCCCTGCAGGAGCTGCTCGGAGACATGGCCACGGCGGGTTGCAGCCATGTGGTCATGGAGGTCTCCTCCCACGCCTTGGAGCTGCGGCGGGTGGCGGGCCTCTCCTTCGCGGTGGCCGCCTTCACCAACTTCACGCAGGACCACCTGGACCTACACGGCTCCATGGAGGATTACCTGGCCGCCAAGAAACGGCTCTTTGACCACCACTTGGACGCCGACGGTGCGGCTGTGCTGTGGGTTGACGATCCCACGGCGGAGCGCATGGTGGAGGATTTCACTGGTCGCGTGGTTCGGGTGAGCGGGCGTGATCCCTTGGCGGACATTACCGTACAGCGACAAGGGTCCACCTTAGAGGGCCTCGAGGCGCGGCTCACCCTCGGCGACGACGTGCTCAGCCTGCGGTCGCCCCTGGTGGGGGACCACAACCTGAACAACATCGCCGTCGCGGTGGGCATGGCGGCGGAGCTCGGCCTGGGCAGCGAGACCATCGCCCGTGGCGTGGCCCTGCTCAAGTGTGTGCCCGGTCGGCTGGAGCGGGTGGCTCCAGAGGCTGACGTGCCGGTGCTCGTGGACTACGCCCACACCCCGGACGCCTTGGCCCACGCCATCGACACCTTGCGTCCCCTGTGCGCGGGTCGACTGATCTGCGTCTTTGGCTGCGGCGGTGATCGCGACGCCCTCAAGCGTCCGCTCATGGGCCGCATCGTGGCCGACGGCGCTGACCTGGCGGTGGTGACGTCGGACAACCCACGCACCGAGGATCCGTTGGCCATCATCAGCCAGATCCTCGACGGCGTGGCGTTGAGCGACCGCAAGCGCATCCCGCCCGAGTCCCTCGATACCGCCGGGCAGGGCTACACCGTGGTGCCGGATCGGCGCACGGCCATCCGCGCGGCCATCGCCGCCGCTACCCCCGAGGACGTAGTGCTGGTGGCCGGAAAGGGCCACGAGGACTACCAGATCCTCGGCGCCGAGCGCATCCATTTCGACGACCGAGAAGAGAGCCGCGAGGCGCTCGCCATGAGGGAAGGGCGCGCATGAGACAACCTCTGCGTGCATCCCTGGATCTGGCGCTCGGGGCCGTGTACCGTGCTCTCGCCCTGCACCCGGATCCCGCGGTACAGGGGCGTGTGGGCGGCGTGGCCACGGACTCGAGGGACGTGCAGCCCGGGGACCTGTTCGTGGCCCTGCCCGGAGAGCGATGCGACGGCCACGACTTCCTGGACGCGGCCCTGACCGCAGGCGCCGGAGGGCTGCTGGTGACCCGGGTGCCCGCAAAGAACCCCGGCGTGCCGGTCTTCGCCGTACCCGATACCCTCGAAGCCCTGGGCAAGTTGGCCCAGTGGTGGCGGCGGCGCTGCGGTCTGCGGTTGGTGGCGGTGACCGGCTCCAACGGCAAGACCACCACCAAGGAGATGATCGCCGCGGTACTGGCGCATGAAGCCGGGGGTACAGACCGGGTGCTGGTCACTCCGGGCAACTTCAACAACTTCGTGGGGCTCCCCCTTACGCTGCTGGGCGCCAGCGTCGAGATGACCATGGGCGTGGTGGAGTTGGGCATGAACGCGCCCGGCGAGATCGACTACCTGACCCGGCTGGCCGAGCCCGAGGTGGGGCTGGTGACCAACGCCGCCGAGGCGCATTTGGAGCGGTTCGACGGCGTGGATGGGGTGGCGCAGGCCAAGGCGGAGCTCTGGGGCCGACTGCTCGACAACGCCTGCGCGGTGGTGCCGGCGGACGATCCGCGCCTGGGCGCGCTGGCGGCCGAGCGGTTCTCCGGGCTCACGCTGCGGTTCGGTACGGCCGCGGACGCCGACGTCCGTGTGATTCGTGCGACCCCGGTCGCCGACCGTGGGCTTCGCGTGACCCTCGCTGCCACGAACACCCCCCTCGAGGTGTGGCTGCCATTGCTAGGGCGTCACAACGCGCAGAACGCCGCGGCGGCCACGGCGGCATGCCTGGCCCTCGGCTTGGGCGTGGACGCCATTGGGGAAGGGCTTGCCAAGACCGCGGCGCTGCCACACCGCGCCCGCCTGGTCAGCGCCGGGGATCTCACCGTGCTAGACGACTGTTACAACGCCAACCCGGCCTCCGTGCGGGCCGGCGCCCAGACCCTGGCGGACCTGCCGGGCAGCGGCCGGCTGGGCGCGGTGGTGGGGGACATGCTCGAGCTGGGCCATGGGGCGGCGGCGCTGCACCGACGTCTCGGCGCCGAGCTCGTGGACCTTGGTTTTTCGGTGGTGGTGGGGATCGGTCCCCTGGCGGCGGATCTGTGCGACGGCGCCCGGGAGGCGGGGGCCCACCAGGTGGAGCATGTCGCCACGGCGGTGGAGGCGGCCCGAGCCGCCCAGGCACATCTCGGCGCGGGGGATCGGCTGTTGGTGAAGGGCTCGAGGTCCATGGGCCTCGAAGCCGTCGTCGCGCATCTCCAGAGTGAGGCGATGGGCCTCGGGGATGGTGCCTGATGCTGTTCCATCTACTTTTGTACCTCATGGACAAGGCGAGCTGGCTCTCGGGGCTCAACCTGTTCCGCTACACCTCTACGCGCATCATCGCAGCGACTCTCACCGCGATGCTGATCTCTTTTCTGCTGAGCCCGTGGTTCATCCGGCGGCTCCAGGAGCAGCAGGTGGGCCAGCCCATTCGCGAGGATGGACCCGAGACACACTTCGTCAAGGCGGGTACGCCCACCATGGGCGGGAGCCTGATTCTGTTTTCGCTGGTGCTCTCCACGGTGCTTTGGTGCGATCTCACCAACGGCTACGTCTGGATGCTGCTGTCGGTCACAGTGGGGTTCGGCGCCGTGGGATTTATCGACGACTCCCTCAAGGTCTCCAAGCGCTCCTCGGACGGACTCAGCGGCAAGCTCAAGATGCTGTTTCTCACGGTCATCGCCGCGGGCGCCATGGCCTACACCTTCCACACGGATCTCATGGGCCCGCACAAGCTGGAGGTGGCCTTCCCCTTCGTGGACTTTTACGCCGTGGCCTTTGCGCTGCCCCTGTGGCTGTACATCGCCTTCGGCACCTTCGTGGTGGTGGGCACTTCCAACGCGGTCAACTTGACCGACGGGCTGGACGGCCTGGCCATCGTGCCGGTGATTATCAACGCCTTCGTGTTCATGATCATCGCCTACATCTCCGGGTCCATGCTGCTCACCCAGGACGGCCAGAGTCTCGCCCAGTATCTGGGTGTGCCCTTTATCCCCGGCACCAGCGAGACGGCCATTTTTTGCGGCGCCGTGGTCGGGGCGGGCGTGGGCTTCCTCTGGTACAACACCTACCCCGCGTCGGTGTTCATGGGCGACGTGGGCTCCCTTTCGCTCGGTGGCGGTCTCGGCGCCGTAGCGGTGATGGTCAAGGCCGAGTTCGTACTGCTGGTCACCGGCGGCATTTTCGTCGTCGAGGCGGTGTCGGTGATCTTGCAGGTGGTCTATTTCAAGGCCACGGGCAAGCGCATCTTCCTGATGGCCCCCATCCACCACCACTTCGAAAAGAAGGGGTGGGCCGAGCCCAAGGTCATCGTGCGGTTCTGGATCATTTCATTCATGCTCGCCCTGGTTGGGCTGGCCCTGCTGAAGGTGAGGTAGCAATGGCGCCTTTACCGCACATGGACCTCGCCGGAAAGTCAGTGCTCGTGGTGGGCCTCGGCCTGTCCGGCGTGGCCGCGGCGCGGTTCTGCGCCGATAGACAGGCGCGGGTGACGGTGAATGACATCCGCTCCGTCGACGCGCTGGCCACTTCACTGGCCCGCCTGCCGTCCACCGTGCAGACCGTGCTGGGCGAGCACCCCGAGTCGCTCTTTTGCGGGGCCGACCTCATCGTGCTCAGCCCCGGCGTGCCGCCGCTGCCGGCCCTGGATTCGGCTCGGGCGGCGGGCGTGCGGATCCTTGGCGAGATCGAGCTCGCCGCGCAGTATCTGGACTCAGATGTGGTCGCGGTGACGGGCACCAACGGCAAGTCCACCACCACCAGTTGGATTGGTGAGATGCTGGCGGGCCTGGATCGCCCCCTCTTTGTGGGCGGGAACCTGGGAGTACCCCTCATCGAGGCCGCCGGTACCAAGGCCGCCCAACAGTCTGGGGTCGCCGTTGTGGAGCTGTCGAGCTTCCAGTTGGAGACCTGTGCTTCCCTGCGTCCCAAGGTGGCGTTGTTGCTGAACCTGACCGAAGATCACCTGGATCGATACGGATCCATGGAGGGCTACGGCGCGGCCAAGGCGCGTATCTTCGCCGCCCAGACCGCCGAGGATTGGGCTGTGGTCAACGGTGACCAGCCTGACTGCGTGGCTTTGACCGCGTCCATTCGGGCTCGGGTGCTCCGCTTCAGCCACACCGGGTCGGTGGACTCCGGAGCCAGCCTGTCGGGCGACGACATCGTCCTGCGTATTCCCGGTCGGCCCCAGATGCGTCTGTCCACCACCACCATCGGGCTCGTGGGACGCCACAACCTGGAAAACGCCATGGCGGCGGGACTGGCCGCGTCCCTCCTGGGGGCAAGCCGGGACCAGATCCAGGCCGCCCTGGACACGTTCGGCGGCCTCCCCCATCGCATGCAGCATGTGGGCGATCGCTCCGGAGTGCGGTTCTACAACGACTCCAAGGCCACTAACGTCAGCGCCGTGGTGGGATCCCTGTCCGGGTTCCCAGGACAGTATGTGCTCGTGGCGGGTGGGCGACACAAGGGCGCGCCCTACACGCCGCTGCGGTCTATCCTGGAGGGCCACGCTCGCGGGCTGGTGCTCCTGGGTGAGGCGGCGGAGCTGCTGGCCGAGGACCTCGCCGGCGTGGCGCCCATCCAGCGCGCCGCGGACCTGTCCGAGGCCGTGCGATTGGCCGCGGGTCTGGCGGAGCCGGGAGAGGCTGTGGTCCTGTCCCCTGCCTGCTCGAGCTACGACATGTTCCCCAACTTTGAAAAGCGGGGCGAGGCCTTCGCCGCAGCAGTGGCCCAGCTGGGGGACCAGACCCCATGACCACACGCGCGGCCACCCAGACCCAGCTCTCGGCGGATTCCATCGCCACGCCTACGGCGCCGACCTGGGATCTCACGCTGTTCGGCGTGGCGCTGATGCTCTCGGCCTTTGGCCTGGTGATGGTGTACTCAGCCAGCGCCGTGTACGCCATGGGGCGCTTTGGGTCCGACACCCACTTCGCCCTGCGTCAGCTGGTGTATCTGGGCGTGGGACTGGTAGCCATGGTCGTCGCCCTACAGTTGGACTATCGCATCTGGGCCCGGTTCTCCCGGCCCCTGCTCATTGCGTCGGTGGTGTTGCTCATCGTAGTGCTCGTGCCCGGTGTGGGCGTGCGGGTGGGCGGCGCCCAGCGATGGTTCCGTCTGGGCCCCCTGTCCCTGCAGCCCTCCGAGCTGGCCAAGCTCGCGCTGATTTTCTACCTGGCCACCATCCTCGCCGACGAGAACCGGCGGCTCAAGGCCCTGGGCACGGGCTTCGTGGCGCCGTTGCTCGTGGTGGGATTGGTTTCGGGGCTCACCCTCCTGCAGCCGGACCTGGGCACGGCGGTGCTGCTGGGTCTGGCGGCCCTGCTCCTGATGTTCGTGGCGGGCACGCGGTTGATCTATCTCATGGGCGCCGGCCTCATCGCGGCTCCCCTCGCCTGGTTCGCGGTGGTGGGCACCCCCTGGCGGCTCAAGCGGCTCATGGCCTTTTTCGATCCGGAGGGCCACAGGGAGGGCGCCGGGTATCAGGTGTACGAGGCGCTGCTCACTTTGGGCTCTGGAGGCCTGACCGGCGTGGGCCTGGGTGAGGGGCAGCAGAAGCTGTTCTATCTGCCCGAGGCGCACACGGACTTCATCCTGCCGGTCATCGGTCAGGAGCTGGGGTTCATCGGCGTGTCGACGGTCATTGTGCTGTTCGGCCTGCTGCTCTGGCGAGGTTCCCGTACGGCCTTGCGCGCCTCCGATCCCTTCGGGCGCTATCTGGCCACGGGCATCACCGGCGTGATCGGTTTCCAGGCCTGTATGAACATGGCCGTGGTGGTGGGGGTCATGCCCACCAAGGGAATCACCTTGCCTTTCGTGAGCTACGGCGGCACCTCCCTGGTGACCTCCCTGTTCATGATCGGGCTGCTGCTCTCCATCTCCCGGGGCCACCGGCCCGCGGCGGGGCGGAGGAGTTGGGGTCTTCGCGAGCAAACGCAAGAACCGCCCCGGCTGCGAGGCGCGTCGGCAAATCCCCTGCGCATCAGCTCGGGCGGTGTGTGGCGCGCCTTCAAGGGTCAGCGAGGACCCCAGGGTTCACCTCGAGAGGGGGGCGCATGAGGGTGCTGATCGCAGGCGGAGGAACCGGTGGCCACCTCTTCCCCGGCATCGCCGTGGCGGAGGAGGTCCTCTCCCGTGGGGGCGAGGTACTCTTCGTGGGTACCGCCCGGGGAATCGAGGCGCGGGTGGTGCCCGAGCTGGGGCTGGACCTGGAGACCATCCGGGTGAGCGGTCTGGCGGGAGTCTCCTGGCGTCAACGGCTGCGGTTCGGAGTGGAGGGTCCCCTCGCAGGGATTCAGGCTCTGCGGATCCTGCGCCGGTTCCGACCCCAGGTGGTCGTGGGCGTGGGGGGCTACTGTTCGGGGCCCGTGGTGTTGACCGCGGCTTTGGGGTTCATCCCCACGGTCATCCTGGAGCAGAACTCCGTGCCGGGGATCACCAACCGACTGCTGGGGCGGGTGGTTCGGCGGGTATTTGGCGCCTTTGAGGAGAGTCGCCAGTACTTCTCCGAGCGCAAGATGGCGCTGCCTGGAAATCCAGTACGCCGCGCTATCGTGGACTCCCTGCAAGGGAACACGCGCCCGGCCACGGCCCGAGCCAACGGCCGGCTGCGGGTGTTTGCCTTCGGCGGCAGCCAGGGCGCGCGGTTCATCAATGAGTGCCTCATGGAGGCGGCCCCGATCTTGGCCGAGGGGTCGGTGGACCTGGTGCATCAGACGGGCGAAGCGGACTACGATCGAGTCCGCCGAGCCTATGGTGACGCCCGATTGGACGCCGAGGTGCATTCCTTCATCGGTGACATGGCCCAGCGGTACGCCTGGACGGATCTCATCGTCAGCCGGGCCGGCGCAACCACCTTGGCGGAGCTCGCCATCGTGGGCCGTCCGGCGGTGCTTATCCCGTTCCCCTTTGCCACGCACAACCACCAGGAGCGCAACGCGCGGGAGTTCGAGGAGGCGGGCGCGGCGCTGTGTCAGCCCCAGGAGGGCCTGGATGGTACGAGCCTGGCGGCTCTCATCGGCCAGCTCGCCGAGGATGAGCCTCGTCGCGGTCGCATGGCCGAAGCCATGGGGCGCCTGGCACGCCCCCGGGCCGCGGCGGACATCGTGGATCAACTGGAGAGCCTGGTGAGCCGGAGGAATCGATCATGATGCCCATGTTCCCCAAGCGAGTGAAGCGAGTGCACTTCGTGGGCATCGGCGGCATCGGTATGAGCGGCATCGCCGAGGTGCTCATCAACCTGGGCTATCACGTGTCCGGCTCGGACCTGAACACCAGCGCCACCACCCGGCGGCTCGTGGCCCTGGGCGGAGTGGTGCACGAGGGCCACAGCCCGGACTACGTGGAGGGATGCGACGTAGTGGTCATCTCCTCGGCCGTGCGCGAAGACAACCCCGAGGTGACCGCCGCCCGGCGTCAGGCCATCCCGGTGATTCCCCGGGCGGAGATGTTGGCCGAGCTCATGCGGCTCAAGTTTGGAATCGCTGTATCGGGCACCCACGGCAAGACCTCCACCACGTCGCTCATGGCCGACGTGCTGCACGAGGGGGGTCTGGATCCCACGGTGGTCATCGGTGGCAAGCTCAACAGTCTCGGCTCCAACGCCGTGTTGGGGCAGGGGCCCTATATGGTGGTCGAGGCCGATGAGAGCGACGGGTCCTTCCTCATGCTGAGCCCCACCATCGCGGTGGTGACCAACATCGATCCCGAGCACATGGAGCATTACGGGACCATGGACCGGCTCACCGAGGCCTTTTTGACCTTCGTGAACAAGACGCCCTTCTACGGTCTGGTGGTGGCCTGCTTGGAGCATCCGCGGGTTCAGTCCATTCTGCCGAAGATTCGGAAGCGCTACGTGACCTACGGTTTCGCCGCCCAGGCCGACTACGTGGCGCGCGATCTGCAGCACCAAGGGTTGATCACCGACTTCGAGGTGCTGATCCGGGGCGAAAGCGTTGGGCGGGTGCAGCTGCGGATGCCCGGAGATCACAACGTGTTAAACGCCTTGGCCGTGGTGGCGGTGGCCGACGAGCTGGATATTCCCATGGCCACGGTGTCCAAGGCCCTGGGCGCCTTCCAGGGTGTACAGCGGCGTTTCACCATTCGGGGCGAGACAGACGGTGTGCTGGTGGTGGACGACTACGGACACCACCCTGCGGAGATCGTGACCACCCTCGCGGGGGCGCGGCTCTCCTTCCCAGAGCGGCGTGTTGTGGCTGTGTTTCAGCCCCATCGCTACACCCGGGTGCGAGATCTGCAGCACGATTTCGCCAAGGCATTCAATGACGCCGACGAGGTCCTGGTGACGGATATCTACGCCGCCGGGGAGGCGCCCTTAACGGGCATCGGCGGTGCGTGTATTGCCGCGGCCATTCGTCGCCACGGGCACAAGGGCGTGCACTTCACCGGCTCGCTGGACGACACCGAACGAGCCCTGCGGCAGATGGTGTCCGTGGGCGATCTGGTGATCACGTTGGGCGCCGGGGACGTGTGGCGGCTGGGCGCCGAGCTCATGGGGCCTGAGGAGGGCGTAGGTGCCTAAGCGTACCAAGAAAACACGCCGGGGTCGCGCGCCCGTGGTTCGAAATCGTCGCATTAAGCGGAATTCCACGGATCGGGACCAGGCCCAGTCGGACCGTTTGGCCACCTCCCCAGACAAGTCCAAGCGTCGCGGCAAGAGGCCTGCTATTTCCGCGCGCACGGGGGTGCTGCTGCGTTTCCTCAAGGGGTTGGGCAAGCCCGTGGCCATCTTGTTGCTGCTGGGAGCGGTGGTGACCGGCGGCGTCATGGCGCACCGCTTTGTGGTGCAGTCGCCACACTTCCACGTTCAGCGCGTGGAGGTCTCGCCCACGGTGCACGTCACCGCCGGCGAGGTGCGCAGGTTGGCGAAGATCGGACCGCGCACGAACATCTTTACGGTACCGCTGGATCGGGTGGCAGCGCGGATCAAGCGTCATCCCTGGATCGCCACGGCCAAGGTGCTTCGGCGCATGCCGAACGCCATTCGCATCGAGGTCACCGAGCACGAGGCCGCCGCGGCGGTGCTGGTGCAGGGCTCCAGGGCTGTCGAGACCCGGTTCTACCTGGTTACCGCCGAGGGGAAGGCCTTCAAGCGCGCCTCCCAAGCGGAGCTGGCGGGGTTGGTGCTGATTACGGGTATCGACCGCACCGAGTACCTCCAGCGAAAGCAGTCCACCCGTGACCGTATTCGGCAGGCCATCGCCGTGTATCGGCGGTACACAGCGCGGGCAGGTCGACCCCGGGTGGGGGAGCTCCACATGGATGAGGTGGAGGGCGTCACGTTCTACACCGCCCAGCGCGCCGTGCAGGTGCGCTTTGGGCGAGGCGATATGGCAGGCAAGCTGCGACGTTACGACCGGGTGCTGGCGGAGCTGGCGCGCCGCGGGCAGCGGGCAGAGGCCATCAGGCTGGACAATCAGCTCCACCCCGCGCAGGTGACTGTGCGGTTGACCCGAACGCAGGTGAGCAGCTCCGGGGCGCCCTAGCGACCTGGAACGACGGCAAAGGAGAGGACCCATGTCCATGGATAACGAACTGATTGTTGGGCTCGACATTGGCACGACAAAAATTGCAGCAGTGGTGGGTGAGGTGTCAGAGCACGGCATCGACATCATCGGCCTGGGGACCCATCCATCCCATGGACTGCGCAAGGGCGTGGTGGTGAATATCGACACCACCGTGAGCGCCATTCAGAATGCCGTGGAAGAGGCCGAGCAGATGGCGGGCTGTGAGATCAATGCCGTGTTTGCCGGCATCTCCGGGGGCCATATTCAGGCCATGAATACCCGGGCTGTCACTGCCGTGAAGGAGCGCGAGGTGCGCCCCATGGATGTGGCGCGGGTGCTCGAGACCGCGCGCAACACCTGCCTGCTACCCATGGACCGGGAGATCGTGCACGTGCTGCCCACCGAGTACGTCGTGGACCACCAGGATGGGGTGGCCGAGCCCGTGGGCATGGCCGGCGGAAGGCTGGAGGCCCGGGTGCACATTGTCACCGCGGCCAGCACGTCGTCCCAGAACATCATTAAATGCTGCGAGCGGTGCGACCTGTCGGTGGCCGCGGTGGTTCTCGAGCCGCTGGCCTCCACCCTGGCCTGCCTCGACGACGCCGAGCAGGAGCTGGGCGCTGTGCTCATCGACATCGGTGGCGGCACCACCGACATCGTCATCGTGCAGGACCGCAGCGTGGTCTACACCTCGGTGTTGCCCCTGGGCGGAAACCACTTCACCAACGATCTGGCGGTGGGACTGCGCACTCCCATGGGCGAGGCAGAGCGACTCAAGCAGCGGTACGGCTGCGCGCTCATCGAGATGGTGAATCCCGAAGAGGAGGTACAGGTGCCGTCGGTGGGTGGGCGCAAACCCCAGGTCATCAGCCGGCAGATCCTCTCGGAGATCATTGAGCCCAGAGCCGAGGAGCTGTTCACCATGGTGAGCGAGGCCATCGAGCGTGCTGGGCTACCCGAGGAGAACCTGGCCTCCGGCGCGGTGATCACCGGAGGTGCTTCGGCCATGCCGGGCATGGTGGAGTTGGCTGAGGTGATCCTGGCCATGCCCGTACGCATGGGGTTACCCCGCCACGTGGGCGGACTGGCAGAGGTGGTGCGCAGCCCGAGGTACTCCACAGGCGTGGGGCTGGTGCGGTACGGCGCCGAGAACATTGGCGGCCTGCAGATGATGGACGCCGAGCCCGAGCGGCGAGGCTTTTGGAGAAGCGTGAGACAGATGTTTGGCCGGGCCTTTTAGGACCGGTTGCCAAGGATAGTTATGACAGTTTCAGCAAGACACAATGGACCGAAGGCGAAGGATGAGCAGGGCTACGGCCCCAAGGAGGCGTAAGAGATGGCATTCATCGAGGCGGACGACAGCTTGAATCAGAACGCTAAAATTAAGGTCATCGGCGTGGGAGGAGGTGGCGGCAACGCCCTGAACACCATGATCGAAGGCGGCATGTACGGTGCGGACTTCATTGCCGCCAACACGGACATGCAGGCGCTCGAGGGCAACATGGCGGCGGTGAAGCTCAGCCTGGGCGGAGACCTTACCCGTGGACTCGGCGCCGGAGCCAATCCCGATGTGGGGCGTCAGGCGGCCGAGGAGAGCCTGGTGGAAGTGGAGGAGCACCTCAAGGGCGCCGACATGGTGTTCGTCACCGCGGGTATGGGCGGCGGCACCGGCACCGGGGCCGGACCCATCATCGCCCGGGTGGCCAAGTCCGTGGGCGCGCTCACGGTGGGCGTGGTCACCAAGCCTTTCCGGTTCGAGGGGCGGCGGCGCATGCTCCAGGCCAGCAGTGGAATCGAGGCCCTGCAAAAAGAGGTCGACACCCTGATCGTGATCCCCAATGATCGGCTCCTGGCCGAGGCCGGAGATCTCTCCTTCCTCGAGGCCTTCCGAATGGCCGATGAGGTGCTGCTCAACGCGGTGCGGGGCATCAGCGATCTCATCAACAACAGCGGCTTGGTGAACGTGGACTTCGCCGACGTCAAGACCGTGATGATGGAGCGGGGCAAGGCCCTGATGGGCGCTGGCATTGGGCACGGCAAGAACCGCGCCTCCGACGCGGCCCAGGCGGCCATCACCAGCCCGCTGCTGGAGGACGTCTCCATCGACGGCGCCAAGGGCATCCTGATCAACATCACCAGCGGCTACGATCTCACCATGAACGAGCTGGATGAGGCGGCGTCGAAGGTCATGGAGCGGGCCCACGAGGACGCCAACATCATCGTGGGCTCGGTGCTCGAGGCCGATCTGACCGACGAGGTCCGCATCATGGTCATCGCCACGGGCTTCGACGGCTCCGCCGCTGAGATGAACGTGGAGTCCCAGCAGATCCGGAAGCTGGGTGCTCGGCGCAAGTCGCAGGTCACCATGCAGTACCAGGGCCGCGCGACCACCGAGGGTGCTGCCGATGCACCGGAGCAGGTGGACGTTCGCCGCACCAGGTTCCCCACCGCCGAGGTGGAGACGGTGGTGGCTCCCCGGACCCTGCGCGCCAACGATGGTGGCGCCGACCTGGACATTCCGACATATCAGCGCAATCGCGCCCGCAGCGACGTGTAGGAACCCGTACGCACAGTGCGGTGTGGCTGGTGGTCAGGCCTGGTGATGCTGGGCATGGTCGCGGCGTGCCATCCGTCTTCGGCCCCAATGGGCTCTAACACCCACCTGCAGGGTGTAGACTGGCGGCCGGGTACCGCTTGTTCCGAAGGCCTCATTGTGGGGAGTGACAACGGCACCTCATGGAGCCCCACCTTCGGGCTTATCATTCGCTTTACCGACATCAACGATCCCGATTGCTAGCGCGCCGAGGTGTTTCCCCATGTCCCCTTCCCATACATACGGGCCCGACAACCAATGGCGCCGTGAGACCTACGACCTGGTGGTTGCGCAGTCCGCCGACCGGTGCTTTGCGTTGTTCACCGACTTCGAGCGTACGCCCCAGTGGCTGGTGGAGCTGCGTTCAGCCCGGGCGCGCACTTTCGATGACGATGGGCGCGCCGTGGTGGTGGACTACATGGCCGCGCCCGTGCGCGGTGGCTACACCTACCCCATGCACTACGTTTACGATCCGGCGGGGCTTGGACTGTCGTGGCACGGCGAGGTGCAGGGCGGCGCCCGCATCATCGAGGGCGTCGTACGATTCGATGCCCTCGACGGAGCTCGTTGCCAGATGCACTACGAAACCGCCATACGGTTGTCGGGCGAAATGCCGGGGTGGTTTCGAAACTCCCAGCAGGATCGCCCCGCCGAGCAGCTCTGCCGTGCCTTCAAGCGTTGGGTCGAGAGCGCCGGTTGAGTACGGCCCCGAAGGGATCACATCTTGTCGCGCAGGGGAATGTAGGGGCGGGCTTCCTCCATGCCGCGGAGCACGCGGAGGGCGCCGTCTCGCAGGGCCTCCATTTCGCGCTCGCCGGGGAAGATCGTGAGCTTGATGCCCAGGGGGTACAGGTCCCGGTGTAGCCGCTGGCGGATCAGTCCCGAGTGGCACATGCCTCCAGTGAGGATGATGCGATCGATGGTGGCGCCCTTGAATTTGGGTACGTGGGAGGCGATTTCGGCGGCGATCTGTTCCACCATGGCGTCGAATATCAAGGACGCTTCGGCGTCGCCGCCGTTGATTCTGCGCTCCACCTCCCGCAGGTCGTCCGTTCCCAGGTAGGCCAGCAGGCCGCCGTGCTTGACGAGCTTCCGGGTGAGCTCGACCCGGGAGATCCCCGAGTAGCACAGCTCGATCAGATCGGAGCCGGGCAGGGTGCCGGCGCGGTTGGGGGTCATGGGCCCGTCGAAGAGGGCGTTTTTGACTTTGACGCAGCGGCCCATGCGGTGGGAGCCCACCGATACGCCGCCCCCCAGGTGGGCTACGATGAGGTTCAGATCTTCATACTCCCGATTTCGCAGGTCGGCGAAGTGTTTGGCCGCCGCCTTCTGGCTCAGGGCGTGCCACGCCGCTTCCTGGGTGATGTCTGGGTGGCCGGAGATGCGAGAGGTGTCGTCCAGCTCGTCCACCACGGGGGGATCCACCGTGAAGGCGGGCAGCCCCGCCGAGGTGGCGAGATCCCGGGCGATGAGGCCGGCCAGGTTGGAGGGGTGCTCCCCGGAGACCCCTTGGCGCAGGTCCTCAGCCATGGTCTCGCAGATGGCGTAGGTGCCGCTCTCGATGGGTTTGAGTAGCCCCCCGCGCCCCACCACAGCGTGCAGATCATCGAGGCCGATGAGATTGTTCGCCAGGAAATCCATGACCACCTTTTGCCGAAGGGGCAATTGGCCGGCCAGGGTGCTGGTGTTCAGCTCGGCCTGGGAGTGGGCAATGTCCTGGCGCGCCAGAAGCTCCTCGGCGTCGAAGAGGGCCACCTTGGTGGAGGTGGAGCCGGGGTTGATGGTGAGGATCCGGTAGCGTGGAAAGTAGTGGTCCTTCGGCGTGCGCGCGTAGCGGTCGGACTTGAACCGTCTGAGCAGCAGCGCCTTGGCGCCCCGGGCCACATCGTCGGCCGTGGAGCTGCGGGAGAAGTCGAGGGCCTGGTTGTGCATTCCGCCGATAATCAGGGTGGATGCCGCCTGGGGATACCGGGTGGCGTAGATGTGGTACAGCAGGTTGCCCACGTCCAGGGAGGGCACGATGAGCACATTGGCGTGTCCGGCCCCGGGGAGCTCGTCGTAGGCCTCCTTGAGCTTTGTTCGCGCGGCGTTCTCGGAGAGGGCCACGCTGATCTGCATCTCCGTGACGATGTTGATGGTCTCGTAGAGGGGGTTGGCCAGGCGCAGCTCGGCCAGCTTCTCCTTGATGAGCGGCTCGGCAGCGCGGATGCGCTCCACCGAGGGCCCCTGACCCGAGCCGCGGGTGGAGTAGCTGAGCAGCGCGCCGTTCACCTCGGCCAGCGCCTCGATGGGGATAATGTCACGTAGGGTGCGGCAGGCGCCCACGGCGATCTGCGCCAGGTCCTCGGGGTGGGGTACCGGGGTGAGGGCCACGTCGGCGAACATCACCAGGTTCTGGTCGTAGATGCCCGCGGGGTGATCGTCGGGCAGGGCGAAGATGCCCATCTCCCAGACCGTGCCCTCTTTTTCAAGCAGCCGTAGACAGGGGACAAAGAAGTCCCGGGAGGAGTGGGCCAGTCCGCCCAGAACCGCGTCGGCGTAGCCCTCCCGCACGACCATGATGGCGAAGTACACCGGGTCGAGGATCTTCTGGTTGGCCTCGGCGACCGACAGCTCCCACTTCTTGCCCTGGCTCACCTCGTGGAGCCGTTCGGCCAGGTCTGGCGCCAAGGTGTCGGTGGTCGGGTCCACGAAGCGAACCATGGTGAAGAACCGATGGACGGAGCACTCCAGCTCCGCCTCCCCACGCGCCACCAGTGCCTCCACCTGGGCCTTGTTCGCCACCAGGATGATGTTGGCGAACTTGATCAGCTTCGACGCGGCGCTGACCAGTCTGGGGTCGTCTCCCTCGGGCAGAATCAGGGTCTGCTTGGAGGTCATCGCTTCGCGCAGTTGCTTGCGGAGAATTCCCTCTAGATCGAACATAGGCCCCGCTCAGCAATTAGTTGGTCAGTGCAGGGCGCCGAGGCGCCCGACTGGAAAGGCGCCAGAAGGGCGCATATCGGGAATATGCAACCGCCTGGCAACGAATCCAGTCGGGATGGATCGGCGGTCTGAACGATCAAGGTATTGCTGAGCGGGGCCATAGTCTACCTTTTGCGCTATTTCAGAGCAGCGAGCACCCGCTCCGGTGTGAAGGGGGAGGTGTGCAGCCGCGCTCCGGTGGCGTGGAAGATGGCGTTGCCCAGGGCCGGCAGGGGCCCGTTGATGCCGATCTCCGAAACGGACTTGGCGCCGTAGGGCCCGGTGGGCTCGTAGGTGGGCACCAGGATCGTTACCAGCTCCGGCAGGTCTCGGGTGGAGAAGATCTTGTAGTGTTTGAAGGTCGGGTTGCGCATCTTGCCGAGCTTGCTGAACAGATACTCCTCGGTCATGGCGAAACTGATGCCGTTGAGCACGGCGCCCTCCACCTGCCCTTCGGCCAACTGCGGGTTGATGGCGGTGCCGCAGTCCACGGCGGCCACGTACTTGAGCACCCGCACCATGCCCGTGGCCAGGTCCACCTCCACCTCGGCGAAGTGCGCCGAGAAGGGAGGCGGGGACTTCTCCGTGACGTGGGATGCCACGGATTGGATCTGGTGCTGGTGTTCGGCGTAGAGGCTATTTAAGGCGACGTCACTGAGGGTCAGGGGTTTGCTCCCGCCCAGGATTCTGCTGTCCTCGATGGAGAGCTTCTCGATGGGGGTCGACGTCATCCGGGCGGCCACTTCCAGGATCTGACGGCGGGCGCCGGCGGCGGCCTTTTTGGCGGCCATGCCCGACAGGTACGTGGTAGAGGAGGCGTAGGCGCCTACATCAAAGGGGGTCACGTCGGTGTCCGAGGAGAGCACGAGGATTTTGTCCAGGCTTACTCCGAGCACCTCGGCGGCGATCTGGGCCATGACCGTGTCCGACCCGGTGCCCAGGTCTGTGGCGCCCATGAGCAGGTTGAAGGATCCATCCTCGTTGAGCTTGATGGAGGCCGCCCCCAGATCCACCTCCGGAATGGAGGAGCCCTGCATGAGCGCGCACATGCCCACGCCCCGGCGGAACCGCCCCTCGTCGAGGCGCTCGCGTTTGGCGTGCCAGTCCATGGCGGCTGCGCCTTGGGCAAGGCACGCGGACATACCGCAGCTACCGATGGATTGCTCCACCCCCTCGGTGCCTTCGCCGAGGGCCTTGAAGATGGGCGAGGAGTCCCCCGGGCCGATGTGGTTGATCCGGCGCAGCTCTAGCGGGTCCAAGTTCATGGCGACCGCCGCCTCGTCCATGGCGCACTCCATGCCAAAGGCGGCCTGGGTGGCTCCGTAGCCACGATAGGCCCCCCCCACGGGCAGGTTGGTGTACACGGAGTCGAGCAGAAAACCCACATTGTCGCACTTGTACAGGGGCAGCACCTTGGAGCCGCAGTTGCAACCCACCGTCAGGGCATGGCTCCCGTAGGCGCCGGTGTTGAGCAGGACCCTCATGGTCATGCCGTCTACGGTGCCGTCGTCGGCGAATCCCAGATCCATGGACACTACGGCCGGGTGGCGGGTGCGGGAGGAGATGAACTCCTCGGCGCGGGTGTACTCGATCTTCACCGGGCGTCCGGATCGGAGCGCCAGCAGGCTCACCACGTCTTCGATGAGCACCTCCTGCTTGACGCCGAAGCCGCCGCCGATGCGCGGCTTGATCACCCGGATGTCCCGCACGGGGATCTCACAGGCCGTGGCCACGATGCGTCGCACGTGGAAGGGCACCTGGGTGGAGGTGCGGATAATGAGCCGCCCGTAGCCGTCCACCGCCGCCACCACGATGTGGGGCTCGATGGGGCAGTGCTGGGCGTAGTGGCACTCGTACTCGGAGGTGATGCGCACTGCGGCCTTGTCCAGGGCCGCCGCCGGGTCGCCCACCGCCACGTTGACGTGAGCGGCCAGGTTCCGCTTGGGCTCGTAGGGCGCCACGATGGGCATGTGCGCGTCTTGTTCGTCGTGAATGACGGGCGCGCCGTCGGCCATGGCCTGACGGATATCGAGCACCGGCTCGAGCACCTCGTACTCCACGACGATGGCCTCACACGCCGCCCGGGCCAGGGCCTGCGTCTCGGCCGCCACGGCGGCCACGCGATCTCCCACGTAGCGCACTTTGGAGTCGAAGGTGGTGAAGTCGTAGGGGGAGGGCTCAGGGTGTCCCTGGCCGGCGGTCGTGCGCATGATGCGGCACACGTTCTGGTGGGTCAGTACCACGTGTACGCCCGCCATGGCCTCGGCAGCAGACGTGTCGATGGCGGTGATGCGTGCGTGGGCGTGGGGCGACCACTTCATGGCGGCGAACAGCAGGTCACGGGGCAGCTCATCGTCGGTGAACAGGGGCGCACCGGCGGCCAGGGCCGCGGCGTCCACTTTTTCGACCGGGGTTCCTACCACATTCCAGAGCTTGGCGTCGCTCATTGGTCACCTCCGTCGCGCAGGCTTTTGCCTGCGAGTCTTACACCGTCGAGGATCTTCACGTAGCCCGTGCACCGGCAGAGATTGCCGTCAAGCCCTTCGCGGATCTGGTCCTCCGACGGATCCGGGTGCTCGGTCAAAAGGGCGTGGGTGGCCAGGATCATTCCGGGGGTGCAGTAGCCACACTGCACGGCGCCCGCTTCCACGAAGGAGCGCTGGATGGGGTGGGGATCCCGGGCTGTGCCCAGATCCTCCACCGTGGTTACGGTCCGGCCGTGAAGCTGGCCGGCGTACAGCAGACAGGCGCGCATGAGCCGGCCGTCGACGAGGATGGAGCAGCTTCCACAGTCCCCCTCGTCGCAGCCGCGCTTGACAGAGGCGTAGCCGGCTCGTCGCAGGGTGTCTAAGGCCACCTCGCCCGGGTTTACCTGCAGGGTCTTGGCCGAGCCGTTGATGGTCAACTCCAGGGTCATGGTTGGTTCTTGGGGTGGGCGGGCGACCCGCGGTTTGTCGTTAGGCATTGGCGTCCTCCTGTCCGGCGCGGCGCAGGGCCAGAGCCAGGGCGTCGCGAGCCGTTACGCCCGCCACCCGGGCCAGGTACGCAGTGGTCACGCGCATATCCTGACCGGGCTCAATCTCGTCGGTGATTCGCTCGGCCACCTGGTCGAGCAGCGCTTCGGTGGGCTCGGCATCCAGCAGCTCCGAGGCGAGGTCCGTGGCGTCGGTGGGTAGGTGGCGTACGGCGCCCAAGGCCAGGGACACGTCGGCGACACGCCCCGCGTCATCGAGTACCACCTGGGCGGCGGCGCTCGTTAAGGCGTAGTCCACGGCGGTGCGGCTCAGCTTCACGAAGGCCGAGCCCGTGCGGGCTGCCGGCGGATCCAACAACACGGTGGTGATCAGCTCACCGGGCTCGAGCCCGCTGGCCGGGTGCTTTTCCAGCAGGTCCGACAGGGCCACATCTCGCGGGTTGGGCCCCTCCACATGGATGGATGCGTCCAAGGCCATGAGCGCGATGGGTGGGTCGGACCAACGCTTGTACCCGGCGATGCTGCCCCCCAGGGTTACGGCGTTGCGCACGCCGCGGGAGCCGGCGCTGCTCGCCGCCTCCGCCAGGGCCACCAGGCCGGGGGAGCCGAGCAGCTTCGCCTCCGCCACGTCGTGAAGCCGAGCGCAGGCGCCCAGCTCAATCTGTCCATCGCTCTGTTCGATACGGTTCATGCCCAGCCGGGTAATGTCCACGAAGGCTTCGGTGGACTTTCCCTTGTGAAATACGAGAGAGGTCCCCCCGGCGATGGCACGCGCTTTGTCGCGCCCGGCGGACAGGGCTTCCAGGGCCTCGCGTAGGGTTTCGGGATAGATAAATCGCTGTACGGTCACCATGTAAGTGCCTCCTGATGCTTAGGCACCGCAGAGTACCACAGTGGCTGCCCAACGGTGAACAGCAACCAGGGTCCATTTTAGGGTGGTCGCAAAGTACTGAGGCTCGGCGCTGGCCAGGGTCTTTCAGCGGGT
>JAOZUO010000086.1 GCA_029938605.1 Deltaproteobacteria bacterium
CTCATAACCCGAAGGTCATAGGTTCAAATCCTGTCCCCGCTACTTTGAAAAGCCCAGGTCATTGACCTGGGCTTTTCTTTTTCGAATCCGGGGGTTGGCGCCGCCCTCGATCCCCGCCCCGATCCCGACCCAGTGATGCGTTTCGGCCCGGATACGCCCCGCCAAAACGCATCGATGCACAGAAAGATGCGTTTTGTACACGTCGCCTACGGTCGCCACCCACGATCGCCGGCTTCGGTCGTCGGGTTCCGGTCTCCTGCTGCGTCAATCCTACTCTTTGTGCGCATCTCCACCTGCCCCGCAAACCTCTGTGGCACTAATGCGAGTCCCATCTGTCCCATCATCTGGGCCACTCAAAAAAAAGCCCGGTCGCCAAATCTGGCTTTCGCATGATGGAGGCCGTGGATCTTTGCCGCCCTGCACCTACTACCAGTTCGGAGCCTGTCAACGAGTTTGAGACAGTGGCGGTTCTCATTTAGTGTAGCTCCTCCTCTGCCTTTTCGCCGGACTTCTCCGGCGGGTTTATCCACACCGCGTGAGGCGTGGCCACTGGCCTTGGGGGACCGTTCACGAATCGTTCTGGGTGTGTGTGGTAGGCGGCAAGGGCCACCTCGTACCGCTCACCGAGGAAGCCGCCGCCGCCTGACCGCGATGGACCATCTCCGGCGTCAGCATCGCGGTCCCGCTGTGCCGATGGTCCCGGTTGTACCAGGTGAAAAACACCCGGCTCCAGCTCAAGGCGTGTTGCTGGCTGCAGAAGCGTTCCGGGAACATTTCGCCGGACCCTTGAGCTTCGTGTCGGGTCGGGCCGGAGCGCCCTGCCAACCTTACGGCTGGTGGGTTTCTCCGGTCCGCGCTGACACTCCGTGGCGAAAATCATTACACCACCCCCGAAGCACTCGACTAAGCGAGTGCAACAGGTCGCCAAGCGTCCGGTGTTTTGCTCTGGCAGTCAGCGATCGGACCTTGGCCATCACAGAAGCGAGCACGTACCTCCAGTGGAAGATCCACCAAGCCCAGAAGGGTCGTATATCCCGGTAGGCCGCCCGCGGGCGCCTCGATCTCCCCAGCCGCACCGCGCTCATCCGGCGCACCCAGGTGGTCTACCTGGCCAAGGTCGGCGAGAGCGACGTCGCCGCCCTCCTCGAGAAGAGGGAGTGATGGATCAGCCTGGCCGGTTCGTCTGCTTACAGACAAGTCGTTGAGAGACCGAACTAGCGCAGCCGGAATCCCTGAACCGTCATCTCCAATCCACACGTTCCAGCAGGACCGCTGTCCGATGCGCCCCCGCTCCGTGCGGATCCAGACGTTCGGTTATCCGGTGAGGGCCTCAGCCGACCTGTTGAACATCGTGATACGCCCAGAGGCGTCGACGATGACCACGGAGATCCTTCTTTGCTGGTCCGCCAGCCAAAGCAGTTTCTCCGGACTCTGCCTTTTCATCAGTTCTTCCAGACTTGCTACAACGGGCACAAACGCCGTCACCACTCAGCTGAACGTGAGTAATCCCGTGTGTACCTGACTCTTCAACTGTCCGTATTTGTACGCCTCGAAACCGCAAATCCCAGCCCGTTTTCGACGTGTGGCACGAGAACGACGCTGGAGGTGACGAAGTGGCAACAGCCGACCTCTCACCTAGGGTGGACGCGGAAGCTCCATCCTCCTAATTTGATTCCACGCGTCGTTGACCCCGTTGCAGCACGATTCGCCGTAGCCCCCGAGCCAGACAATGACCACAATGGCGAAAAGTACCGAAACAACAGAAAGCGCACGTGCCCCGTTTGCAATCACTTCATCGAGGTTGCTGTCATCGCGGCCACTCATCCCGCCACTCCCGGTCGCGCTACAGAAAACTGGCTGCTCAGCAGGACTGAAACAGCACCACTCCTATTCTCTACATGTTTTGCTTGACAAATCAAGCAGTTTTGTCGATTATTAAAACATCGTGTCGATTTGTTCCGAAAGTAGCATATCGTTGCTTTTTGTTCAGGTGATTCGAGATCGTTGCCGTCCGTTTGGCCACGATTTCCAACCCCACTGAGAAACGTACGTAATGGACGTAGAATCTCGACAATGGAACCTCCCACCACCACGCTGAGCAGCACCATGGCCCCTCCTTCCTGGCATTGGATCGTGTTCCGGAATCTCATCACGCTGGGCAGCTGCGTTGTGGGAACCGGCCTGCTCCTACCGTTGAAAGTCGCGGGATGGCCGATCCCGTCAATGATGTGGATTGGGCTCGTGACCTCCATACAGTTGGGGATCGCCCGGCTGTACCACGAGCCTTGGTCTGGGCTTGAGCTAGCGCTCCGTACGAAGTCGCGCGAATTCAGTCCATCCTCGAGGCCGCGTCGACTCGGAGCATTACAACCTCTGATGCTTTTGAACGACCTGATGCCTCTGACTCTGCTCGGCGTGTCGATACTGGCCAGCGTGTTCTTTTCGGTGGGGTGGAGACACCATATTCTAATTGGCAGCCTTGTCTGCTTGATTTGGGGTTCATCTCTGGTCAAATCGCGTCTAGGCCGAGACGATGTCTAGCCCCGCAGAAGTTATGCGCTTGCGCCCCTCTTGGTGTATCTTGGTCTTTGAGAAAAGAAGAGATGACCCATGAGTTCAAAAACTGACAACGAACCCACCACTGAAAAGCCGCGCACCACGCAGGCCAGGAGCAAGGTCAAGCGAACTCGCATCCTGGACTCGTCACGCCGGCTCTTCGCTCACTACGGATTCGCCAAGACCACCATCGACGACATCGCCCGCAAGGCGGGCGTAGGCAAAGCGTCCTTGTACTATCACTTCGAAGGTAAGGAAGACATCTTTCGCGCTGTCGTACGGCTGGAGAGCGACATGTTACTGGAGAAGCTGCAACAGACCGTCGACAGGGCACCCGACACGGTGACCAAGCTTCGCTCCTTCGTTACGGCGCGTTACAACTGGCTCACAAAGCTGAAAACGCTCAATGCTCTCACCTCCGAGGCGGTGGAGGAGCTGCTTCCGCTGGCGAACCTGGAACGGAAGCTCTACTACGAGCGGGAGATCGCCCTGCTCGAATCGATCCTGTCTCGGGGTGTTGCGGAGGGCAACTTGTCGCTGCCTGATCCGAAATCCACAGCGCTGGTAATGCTCTCCGGCTTATGGGGGTTTGACAGCATGTTCATGATGTACAGCCACGACAAGCCCCTCATGGAAGGCATCGAGGGTATGATGGACTTGATCCTGTGGGGCATGGTTCCCCGCGACGGCTCGGACAGGGATCAAACGTAGTCCTCCACCGGCAGAACAAAGGCCCGCAGACCTTCCTGGGACACGCGGGTCTTGAGATCCCGGAGCCAGCTGAGCAGCGGAGGCACGGCCGCTGGGTCCATTACCAGGGCGAGTACATTGTTCGTGCCAGGCCACACATGGGAATCCAGGTGCGGCGCGCTGGTGTGACCTCGTCCGTGGACCCGAGTCCAGCGGGTAAAGGAGCGCAGCTCGAGGGACTCCAGCCCCTCGAGGATCTCACCGTCCAGGGCGGCGCCATAGACCACCAGAACCAAGCTTTTGCTCATTCCCTCGTCGGGGAGCGCGCCCTCGGTCTTGGTCTCCGAAGCACTGCCGTCAGGCTCCAGGTCGGTCGGCGTGGTCGGGTTCTTGTCGTTCATCAGGCTCCCTCCTTGGCAGGGGTGGCGACGTGCTGGACCTTGGTCCGGGCCCGCTTGCGGGCGAGGCGCCGCTCGCGGCCCTCCTCGAACACGGCGTAGAGGGTGGGTACAAAGAGCAAGGTGATCACGGTGGAGAAGGCCAGACCACCGATGACCGCGGTGGCGAGCGCATTCCACATCTCGGAGCCTTGGCTACGACTCATGGCCAGAGGCATCATTCCAAGCATGGTGGTGATCGCGGTCATGAGGACCGGGCGCAACCGATGGCGGCTGCCCTCGCGCACAGCGTCGATCACGCTCTGGCCTCGGGCACGCAAAATGTTGATGTAGTCCACCAGCACGATGCCGTTTTTCACCACGATGCCCACCAGCATGATCACCCCGATGAAAGAAAGAACGGAAAGGGACTGTCCGGTAATCACAAAGGCCCAGATCGCGCCCACGAGCGCGAATGGAATGGCAAAGAGAATGATGAACGGATCTCGCAGGGACTCGAACTGGGCGGCCATGACGATGTAGACCAACCCGATGCCCAGCAAAAGAGCCAAGTAGAGTAGGCGAAAGGACTTTTGCTGCTCTTCCCGGGAGCCACCAATGCGCAACGAGAAGCCCGGAGGTACCTCGATCTTGTCCACCATGCGCCGTACGTCCGCGGATACGGCGCCCAGGTCCCGGCCCTCGATGTCGGCCCCCACGTAGATGATGCGCTCCTGGTTCCTGCGCTCAATCTTCTCCGGGCCGGTGCCACGCACGATCTTGGCCACGTTGTCCAGCCGGATGGGCTTTCCGAGCATGGACTGCACAGTGAGCCCCCCCAGGTCGTCCGGCGTCCTGCGGTCCCCGGGGCGCAGGCGCACGAAGATGTCATACTCATCACCTCCTACCCGGTACTTGCTCACCGTGATCCCATTAAAGGCGTTGCGCACGGTCATGGCCACGGTGGCAATGTTCAGGCCAAGGGCCGCGGCCTTGTCCCGGTCCACCTTCACCTGGAGCTCGGGCACGCTCTCCTTGCGACTAATGTCGATGTCGATGAGACCTGGGATCCGCTTCAGCCCACGGGCCACGCGCTGGGCCAATCGGGCAGCGATGACCTCGTCGTGACCGCGCACCTCAACGGTCACTGGCCTGGCACCTCCCAATAGCATACTCTGCATGGGGTCGCTCGAGTTGACCTTGACGGTCGCGGCCGGAATTGTGTCCAGGAAGGGACGGAGGTCTCGCGCCACTTCCTTCGTGCTTCGTCGCCGGTGGTCCCGGGAGCCCAGGTTGGCCATGATTATGCCGTAGTTGGACCCCTGGCCCATGCCGAGCATGGCGGTGGCCTCCTGGCCCTCCTCGCCCGCCCCCCACATGGACATGGTTACGATCTTGGTTTCCGGGTTCTGGTGCAGGGCCTTGCTGATACGGCGCACCACCTGGCCGGTGATCTCCTTTCGGGTGCCCACCGGGAGCTCGACGCTCACCATCAGGGAGCCGGTGTCCTGCTCGGGCATGAACTCCGTCTTGAGGTAAGGCATGGCCACCAGGCTGGCTCCGCACACGGCCACGGTGCCCGTGATGACCACCACGCGGTGCCGGAGTGCCCAACCCACCAAGGCAGAGTAGGCGCGCTCCAGCCCCTCGAAGACCCGCTCACTCTGACGAAACAACCACCCCAGTACTCCGGACGGGGGCCGGACCACCAGCAGCCGGGACGAGAGTGTGGGCACCAGGATCAGGGAGACCGCCAAGGAGGCGAGGAGCGCCATGCTCACAATGGCGGCGAGCTGGGTGAAGAAGATGCCCACGATGCCCCCGAGGAAGACCACGGGCAGAAAAATGGCCAGGGTGCTCAGGGTGGACGCGGTCACGGCCATACCCACCTCGGAGGCGCCTTCGCTGGCACCCTCCTTGGCGCGAGCCCCATCGGCCCGGTGCCGGTAGATGTTCTCGAGCACGACGATGGAGTCGTCCACCACCATGCCGATGGCAATGGCCAAGCTGGTGAGAGATATCATGTTCAGCGTGTAGCCCATGATGAACATCAAGGCGAAGGTCACCACCAGGGAGGTCGGAATGGAGATGGCCACGATGAGGCTGCCGCGTATATTGCGCAAAAAGAGCAGGATCACCAGGATCACCAGAATGCCGCCCCAGAGCACCGTCTCCTTCAGATTGTCGATGGTGTTGGTGATGTCCTTGGAGTAGTCCTTGATCTCCAGCACCTTCAGATCAGGCGGCAAATCCGCGCGCATTCGCTTGAGCTCGGCGCGAACCCGCTTGGTGACTTCCACGGTGTTGGCGCCCGACTGCTTGGCGATCATGAGACCTACGCCCGTGCTGCGGTTGGCCTGCATAAACTGAGTGGCCTCCTCTGGTCCGAACACGACCCGCGCCACATCTCGCAGGCGCACCGGCGCGCCCGTGCGCGGGTTCTGGCCCACCACGAGCTGGCCGATCTGGGCGGGGGTCTCGAACTCGGCGGGGACCCGCACGGTGTAGCTCGTGCGGCCTACCTCCAAGGCCCCTCCGGGTACGCTCACGTTGGACGCGGCCAAAAGCCCCATGACTTGGTCGAGGCCGACCCCCGTGGCCTGGAGCCGCCGCTGGTCCACCTCCACACGCACCTGGCGCTTGGCGCCCCCCATGACATTGACCGTGGCTACCCCGGGAAGCCGCTTCAGCCGGTCGGCGATCTTGTCCTCCACGAGCTTCTTGAGCCCGCGACGCGACGGCCCCGATGCCGAGATCGCCAGCATCAAAATGGGCATCTGGGACATGTCCATCTTCATGATGTAGGGCTCGTCCACCACATCGGGCAACCGCTTCTTAGCCAGGGAGATCTTGTCCCGAACCTCGTTGGATGCCGCGGTGAGGTCTGTGCCCCAGTCAAAGCGGAGAGTAATGATGGAGGCGTTCTCCTGGGAGGTGGACTCGATCTTATCGAGATCCGTGACCACGGCGAGCTGGGTCTCCAAGACCTTGGTGACCCGCTTCTCCACCTCCTTGGGTCCCGCTCCCCGGTAGACCGTGATCACGCTGATCACGGGGATATCGAACTTAGGCATGAGGTCCAGGTTCAGCCGGGTCAGGGAGACCACGCCAATGGCCGCCACGGCCACAAAGATCATGATCGCGGCCACTGGCCGGCGCACGCCAAATTCCGGCAAGTTCATGGGACAGCCCCCCGCCCCGGCTCGCTCGCGGTCTGCACGGTCTGCCCCCTTGAGCTCGACTCGCCGGCTTGCTTACCCCAAGCTTTCAAGGTACTCGCTGCAGCCACTCGCACGGGCTCGTCGGCGCGCAGGAGGCGTTGACCGAGCACCACCAGCCGGTCACCAGCGCGGAGACCTCGCATGATCTCCACTCGCTTCCCATCGTTCAGGCCAAGGACTACCTTGCGTCGGCGAGCCTTGCCGCCTTGCACCACGAACACGTGCTCGCTGCCAGCGGCTCCCAGCACGACATCCCGGGGCACCACGAGGACGCTCTTTCGCTCGCCCACCCTCACGGCCACGCGCGCGAACATGCCCACCTTTAGCAGACGGTCACCGCCCTCCTGGTTCGCCTTCTTGCCAATGGTCTTATTTTCCCGGAACGGGTTCGAGATCTCCACGGTGACCTCGGCGGTGCGGGTCATGGGGTCCACCATGGTACCGATCTCGGTGACCCGCCCCCGGAAGGTGCGCCCTGGGTAGGTGTCTACGGTCAGGGAGGCCGGCTGGCCCACATGGACCCGGCCTAGGTCCTTCTCCACGACGTGCACCCGCACCTTCAGGCGGGACACATCGGCGATGATCAGCAGGGGCGAGGTCTTCATCATGCCCGCCGCCGAGGACAGGTCCCCCAAGCTCATGAACTTCTTGAGCACGGTGCCGGCAATGGGCGCCCGGATGTAGGCGTCGGCCAGCTGGGAGCCGGCCAGCCCAACTCCGGCGTTGGCTTGACTTACCTGGAGCCCTGCCGCTTTGTATCCTGCCTCCACCTTATCGAACTGCGCTTTGGGGAGGGCGCCCTGCTTGTAGAGCGCCTTCATGCGGCGGTAGGTGAGCTTCATCTGAGCCTGGTTTACCCGGGCCATGGCCCGGCCAGCGCGGGCCTGCTGGACGGCGAGGACCATCTTGTAGGCGTCCAACCGGGCGAGGAGCTGCCCCTTTTTCACTATGTCCCCTTCGGAGACCTTGAGCTTCTTCACCACGCCGGGGACCATGGAGAAGACTGTCGCCTGGGTCCTCGCCTCCATCGTGCCATTGAGGCGTAGCACCACCTGAATCGGCCCCGATTTCACGGTCTCCACCTCCACCAGAACCGCAGGAGGTATCCTCCTGCTCTTCTTGGCTGCCCGCGCCTTTTTCACCTGTGCAGCGTTGATCTGATGGTAAATCACCCCCCCAAGCCCGGCCAGGAACACCAAGGCGAGGGTCACGCTTCCGATTCGCTTGAGCATAGTCAGCCTCCCACCACATGTCGAAGTGCGTAAAACATAAATCTTATCAATTGATTTCATCTCCGGCTTTCATTCGGAGGATATCTATTTCTTGAGCCCCATGGCTCCGTCCAGGGCTGCCAATCCTATGTAGTACGAGAACAGGGCACTGCTGTACTGCAGACGGGCGCGGTTATGTCGGGCCTGAGCGTCAAGCAAATCGGTCGCAATCTTCACACCTTGGCCGAATCGCAAACGCTCCAACCGCAGACCCTCGGCTGCCTCGCGTACCGCCGTACGAGCCACTCCCAGGTTCAGATAGGCCGTACGCACTCCGAGATGGTGCTTGCGTACCTCCAACCGGACACCGCGCCGCACTTGCCTGACGACTTGGAGCAACTGGAGCGATTTGGCGTCGAGGGCCTGGGTCTCGCGATACTGACTGCCCCATTCGAAGGTCCACGAGAGGTTTACACCAGCAAAGAAAGCGTGCGTCGGTTGAAATGATCCCATGCCATGGCTGAACTGGTATGTCGCCATTACGACTGCCTGCGGCAAGAGCATGATCCGAGCAGCCTTGCGCCCCGCGCGCAACATCTGGTGCTGGGTGGACAGGATCTTCAGCTCGGGACGGAGGCGAAGCGCGGTCTTCTGGCAGCCGGACAGGCTCTTCGTGAAACCTGGTGGTGGATCCTTGAACTGCTCCGTGAGACGAAATCGCGCGGTGGACTTGGCTCCGATATGCATCCGAAGCGCAGCACGCGCGAGAGCGGCTCCAGACCTGGCCTGAGCCAGTCGCTGCCGTGCCGTGGCCAGAGCGACCTTGATCTTCAGAACTTCCGTTTTTCCCACCACTTCAGCCTTATACAGAGCAGTGACCTGCCGCTGAATGGCCTGTATCAGCTTCACCGCGTCCGCGGCGATGATCACGTATCGTTCCACCTGTAACACCTGGAGATAGGTTTTCCGGACGCTGAATCGGAGCTTCAGTGCCTGTAGACGGCGATCCAGGTTGGCTGCGGTAACACCGAGCTTTTGGATTTTTAATCGTTTCAGCAAAGCGAAGAGTGCTGTGACCGGCTGTGCCACGGTCACACTCAATTGAAGCGTGAATTGATCCCGGATGTTTCCCAGATCAAAGGCGCTGAAGAGCCCTCCCATATACGACAAGCAGCCGATCGGACAATCGGCGGGTGGAGGTCCCAGCTCTGGGATCGCAATATCGAACTTCAAGGCGCTGTCCCACACGAAAGCGTTTCCCTGGAGCTGGATCTTCGGCAGTAGCGCCCCCCTGGCGGCCTTTACTTTGAGCAGAGCCTCGCGCTTTTTGAGCGCCGAGATCTTGAGGGTCGGGTTACGGCGCAATGCCAGGGCGACTGCGCGCTTCAAGCTCAAGCTGGTTGTTGCAGCCGAGCCGGATGTAGCACGTCTTCGCGGACTCTTGGGCCGTTTTGCACCCAGTGTGGTCGCGGTCTTCACCGGTCCGCTCGGTCGTCTGGCAGGCGCCCCTGAGGTGTACGGAATTGCCACAAATACGACGATCGTGAAGGCCAGGAGCTGTCCAGCCCGTACCGCAACAGCGGCAGGCACGACCGGGCACAAGAGTTCATGGGGCATACTGATTACTCCCTATTACTGAGTGATCGGAAGGGTGTTCACTGGTTGGAAGTACCGAGAATTCCTGATCCGCCGAGTATGGGGCCACTGCGAACAGTCGGATCCAATCTCAGGGAAAGGACAAGACCTCGGCCCCGCTTCTGGATGAGTCTCCTCCGCGTCATGCTGCCGAGAACACGCGACACCGTTTCACGGCGGCTTCCGACCATATCGGCAAGCTCCTGATGATTGGGAAGCCGACGGACGACCCCTAGCAAATCGCGTTCAGCAGGCTCTGCCAGCTCGACCAGAGTTCCCACGAGACGTGCCTCCACGTCTTGAAGGGCGAGCCCGGCAACAATATTGGTCCGAACGCGCATGCGCTGGCAAAGCGCAACGGCGAACGAGAGCGTTGTCTCTGGATAGTGCTCGAAATGGTCGAAGACCGTCTCACGCCCCAGGCTAAGAAGCGTCGAGTCCTCGACTGCCACGGCCGTCAGGTCGCAGCGACCTCCATCGAGTACCGATGTCTCCCCAAAAAAATCTCCACGGCGCAGCATCGCTATCGTGATTGCCTGCCCGTCTTCGCCGTAGATGACCAACTTCACCAGACCACGCCGAACGATGAAGAGCGTGTCATTCGATGAGTCCTGAGAAATGACCACCCCTCCTTTCCGTACGAACCGATGTATCGCGTGAGATGCAATGTCGTGACAGGCCTCTGGATGGGTGTTCCGGAATGGGCTGTGGCTGGATAAGAAACGTAGAAGGCCGGATTCACCGTCACGAGAAGGCTCGGTGAAATGCGAACGCTCTGGAGCAGAGCCATACATCGCGTCATACCTTGACTGGGTGTCTGTTCTCGATACTATGTATGAATTACTGAACATTGCGTTCTGTTTGTCTGACTTATGCCTATCACATCCTGTAATGTCAAGTCTTTATATATACGGCACTGCGTAAACCTTTGCGGTGACTCATCCACGCACCACGTTGTCCGTCTCCTGGGTTTCAGCGCCGCTCTCGAGCCTTTGGCGAAGTGAAGAATCGCCCATCAGGGATGTAGTTGCCAGAACATTATTGACATTTTTGCACCTTGGCATTATAAAGTTACGGTTTCATGCCATATCACCATGTAATTATATGCGTTTCTCTTGCCCGACTATTTCAGTCGCTAGCTGTCGTGATGAGTGACGGTGACCATGCACGGGCCTAATCCACGGCAGCCACAACTACCCGCACCAACGAAAGCGAGAAATCGGAGCTAAGGACCCGAATCAGACGTTGACCACGTCCTGTGTTGCTCCCTACCTCCTGAACCATGCAACTGATCTACGATTGGGCACGCGGCCACCTGTCGATATCCGAGCGCATCTGGAGCGCGCTGACGCCACTGCTCCTTATTGGTTGCTACTTCCTCGTGGCGTTTATTATCTACGCTATCCGATTCGGACGCGGTGGTTTCCGAGACCGCGAGCTGTCGGCGCGTGTCGGGCTGGCGTCGAGCCCCATCGCGCACTGGTTCCTGTGGTCCATCGGCCCGATGTGGGGATTGATTAGCCGAAGCGGGATCCCCGCGAACGCCGTGACCTCCTTGTCGTTCCTGATCGCCGTCACCGCTGGTTTGGCCATGGCCATGGGCAGATTCGCCCTTGGCGGCTGGCTGTTCATCTTGTCCGGAGTCTGCGATCTCATCGACGGCCGCCTGGCGCGGGCCAAGCAGCAGGCAGGTCCATACGGAGCGGCACTCGACTCCATCCTGGATCGATACAGCGACGCGATCGTGATGTCGGGGCTGGCCTGGTACTACCGTTCGACGTGGGTGCTGCTCCCTTGCCTGGTGGCGCTCGTGGGCTCGTTCATGATCTCCTACACGCGCGCCAAGGGAGAGGGGCTCCAGGCCAAGATGAAGTCCATTGGCGTGATGCAGCGCCCCGAGCGCGTGCTCCTGCTGGGCCTCACCGTGGCCTTGAGCCCGATTCTAGCGTCCATCCTCGCGCCCACTGCTCCACATCCCATGCACTGGATCGCGGTGTCTGGCATACTCGTGCTGGCCGTGACCACGCAGATCACCGCGACACACAGGTTCTTTCATCTGCTGGGAGTGCTCGACGATCGAAAGATCCAGCTGCCGCGACGAAGGCGGGGGACGCTGGGGCGGGCCGTGATCAGTGCGTTCATCGCCACTGGAATGGACTTCGCCCTGGTGCTCCTGCTGGTTTCCTCCGGGTTGCTGCCGCCGGTTGTGGCGACCGGGCTGGGCTGCATTCTTGGGGCAGTCATCAACTTCGCGATCAACCGGCTCTGGACCTTTGACAGCCACGGGCCGGCGATGCTCCAGGGCCGGCGGTACATCCTGGTGAGCTTGAGCAGCGCACTGTTGAACTCCGGCGGGGTCGCCGTGCTGCTTCTCGTGCCCGATATTGACTACCGCTTGGCATGGGTGCTGGCTCGCGGGCTGGTTTTCGTGACCTGGAACTTCCCGCTTCAACGCGACTACGTCTTCGCCAAGGACGCGTCTCCTGCCCACAGCTATGACGGGCTGGCGTAGGAGCTGGACATCGTGGGCAACGACAGCGCAGGCTCTCGGCCTGGAACGAAGATTCTGACCCCCGAGCCGACGCCCAGCCGCGTTGCCCGTGCCACCGAGGTCGTGCTCGGTGGCGTTTCCGCCCTTGCCCATCGCCATCCTTTCAAGACGCTGCTGCTGGCCAGCGTGCTCACCGCGGTGGCGCTACTGTCCGCCCGGAAGCTGGTGGTGGATCCGGACATCGCCAACATGTTGCCACGCTCCGTTGAGAGCACGCGGAATCTCGACCAACTCAAGGCCCGGTTCGGCGGCATCGGATACGTCACGGTGCTGGTCTCGGGCGCAGACACCGAAAAGCTGAAGCGTTTTGCCGGGCTGCTGGCCAGTCGCCTCGAGAAGCTCCCGGAGGTGCGGTTCGTCGACTACCGCCGACCAGTCGAGTTCTTCAAGAGCCGAGCCTTCTACTATATGGAGCTCGAGGATCTCCGCGAGATCAAGCGTCGCGTGGACAAGCGGGTCAAGTGGGAGAAGCTGCGGGCCAACCCATTGTACGTCGACCTCGAGGACACCCCGCCGCCCAGGATCGATGTCGAGGACATCGTCGACAAACAAAAGCGCAGGGCGCGCCGACGCTTTCGTTTGCTCCAGCAGGATGGGGACGACTACTACGTCGATCAGGCCGGGCGACGCCTGCTGCTGCTCATCAAGCCCGCCGCGGGATCCACGGATCTGGACTTCTCTCGAAGCGTGCTCGAGCGGATCAAGCGGACGGTGGCCGGATTGCTGCGCGAAGCCCCCAATCCCGCCATCAAGGTGGCCTACTCCGGCCGCTACACCAAGCGTGTCGAGCAACAGGACGCCATCACGCAGGATCTCCGGTTCACCTCCATCGTCGCTCTGATCCTGATGCTGCTGTACCTCGGGTTCCATTTCCGGCGGGTGACGAGCGTCGGGCTGGTGATGGGACCGCTGCTGATCGGGCTGGTCTGGACCTTTGGCTGGGCTGCGGCGATGGTGGACTCGTTGAACCTCCTGTCCGCCTTCATCGGCGTCATTCTGCTTGGCATGGGAATGGACCACGGCATCCACTTGCTCGGACGATATCAGGCGGAGCACAACGCGGGAGAGGCGGGAGATGAGGCCGTGCGGAAGGGGTTCGCTTCCACGGGACGCGGGGTTGTCGTGGCCGCGACGACCACCGCCGCTGCCTTCATTGGCCTGGGGCTCACGGAGTTCCGCGGCTTCCACGAATTCGGCGTGATCGCCGCCGGAGGAGTAGTGGCGCAGCTGATCGCCTACGTGCTCGTGATGCCGGCGCTGATCGCGCTGGCGACCAGGCTTGGCTGGCGCGTACCTGACCGGCACCACCAACGCCCTTCGCCTCTGTGCACACACGTTAAACGGTGGTCACCGCTTCTGTTTTGGATCAGCGTAGTCGCACTCGGCGCGGTTATGCTCGACGTTGGGCAAGTACGGTTCCAGTACGATTTCGCCGCGCTCGACCGCCGGGACCTACCCTCCTACCGACTCGACCACGACGTGAACAAGCTGCTCGGATACTCACAGACGCCACTGGTCGTACTCACAGAGAGTGAACGGGACGCCCGTCGCGTGACGGAGGAGATTCAACAGCGCCAAAGGAGGCGTGGCGCGTCGTCGGGGGTGCACTTCACCGCCACGCTGAGAGACTTTATTCCTCGGCAGCAGACCGAAAAGCACCGCTTGATGCTGGCGATCACTCAGGTGCTTTTGGACGCGGATCAGAAGTCCCTGACCGCCAAGGAGCATAAGCGTGTGGACGCCCTCCTCCGAGCGGCCAGACATCCCCCTTTCGGGCCGAACGACCTGCCGCAGGAGGTCCAGCGGCAGTTCCGGGCCGAGGACGGTCAGGGCCGCTTCGTGCTCGTCTTTCCGGCGATCCGGCTCAGTGACGGTGCCAAGGTCCGCCAGCTGGCGCGCGAGCTCAGGAACCTGCCGCTCGCGAGCGACTCGAGCAAGATCTCCGCCGCCGGAGAAGCCATGGTGCTCGCTGACGTGTTGGACCTGATCTTTCGCGAGGCTCCTCGGCTCATGATGGTCAGCGTGGCGTTCGTCTTTGTCGTGCTCTGGCTTCTCATGGGAAGCCTGCGAACCGCGCTGCTCGGTTTGGTACCCCCGACTGTTACGTTACTGGCGACCGTCGGGCTGATGTCACTGGCGGATCTGCGATTCAACTACCTCAACATTGTAATGATACCTGTTCTCTTCGGCGTGGCTGTGGACGGTGGAGTCCACCTGGCGCTCCAGGGCCAGCGTACGGATTTTTACCCGGACGTACTGGCCAACGTGGGCCGGGCCATTTCCGGCTCCCTGGCGACAACGATGCTGGGATTTGGCTCACTCATGTTGATCGACCACCCGGGGCTCCGCTCCCTGGCGCAGCTCGCGCTGCTCGGGCTCAGCGTAAACCTGCTGGTCTGCCTGCTCCTGATGCCGGCGTTGTTGGCGCTGCCGAAGGTCATTCAACGGCGGTGGGATGCAGCCAAGCCCTCATCCGACCAGATCGGCGTGGTCGGCGTTCTGGCAACCGTGGGAGGCGCCGGCTACTCGCCCATCGCGCCGGGCACAGTGGGCGCCCTCGCGGCCATTCCCGCGGGATGGGCTCTCGCCCAGCTCATCTGGCCAGCGCAGGCCGCTCTCCTGGCCGCGTCCACGCTCCTGTCGGTGTGGATCGTAAAGTGCTTTCTGGTCGGCCGACATGAGCGAGACCCTCAGGAAATCGTGCTCGACGAGTTCATCGGCGTGCTCATCGCGCTGGCCTTCGTGGAGTGGCGCTGGCCCTGGGTGATCGCCGCATTCCTGCTCTTCAGGCTCTTCGACATCTGGAAGCCGTGGCCCATCCGCACCGTCGATCGGCGCGCACCAGGCGCGTGGGGCGTTATGGGAGACGACGTCCTGGCAGGGCTCGCCGCCGGAGCGGTGCTCCTGTGCGCCCGCTTCGTGGTCCTTTTCTAGAAACTACATCACGTTGGTTCAGCTCGCCCGGTGTTCATCTCAACGGCGGTGGACTACTGCGGGATTTCACCCATCGGTAAAACGAACCTACCAGCTCGGTCTTTACTCGGTTCCGGTACCCGTCGCACCGGGATGAATAGTACCTGGAGCAACCATCCAGCGAAGCGCCGAGCAGCGAGACGACGATGAAAAGCAAAATCACCAGCCAAGAACCGCGAGGCCGGTAGAGTCGCTGCGATTGCTCTCCATGCCCCCCTTGACGCTCTCGGGCAAGAGCGCGCAATCCCTTGGCCAATTGTCCAAACACACCCGCATTATACTCAGAACACATACCATCCGGCAATGCAGATTTGGTCACCCGTACAAAAAACCGTCAGCGCGCTCAGCAGGCCCCATGGTGTTCCAGGGGCATTTCGGGGCCTCCGAACGCACCGAAACTGAATGATGAAGGGACGGAACGACCAGCCAACGCGCACGTAACCAGCGCACCAGGTGGACACTCTCGAGAACGCCTTAACCCTTGGCCAATTGACCAAATTCAGTTATGTTTCCTCCAATTACGAGGTCTACTGGCAATGCTCGAACGCGTTCTCACCCGCATGACCACCTGGCTCTTGCACCACCGGATTTTGGTGATCATCGTCTGGCTGCTTCCTCTGCCGGTGCTGATCTACGGCTACCTGAACGTTAACTCCGTCCTCAAGAGTATCGTCGGGTCGAACGATAAGGCGCAGTCCACCATCGTCAGCAACAAGCTGGCGGAGGACTTCTCCCGGCAGACGCAGTTCCTGGCTCTGGTCAGTTTTCATCACGACACAGAGACAGCGGATGACACGCGGTTCAACGCATCGACAGAAAAGGTCCACGCAGCCATCGCCTCGATGAAGTGCGTGAAGAAAGTCACGGCCTATCCAGAGCTTCCAATCCGGTCGCTCCTGATCTCCAAGTCCGGACACACGCAGTTCTCGATCATCGAGATCGGTGTACCGGTCAATGAGTACACCCAAGCCGAAAAGTGTGTGGCCGCCATGCGAAAGCGCATCGCGGACCTGAAGCGGAGCTTGCCGTTACCGGATCAGGAGGTGTTGATCACCGGTACGCCCGCCGTGAACCTGGATATCGGTGACATTGTCATGCGAGACACCCGCAAGGCTGAGGGCACCGTCATCCTGGTCGCCCTTATACTGCTGATCTGGATGTTCCGCAGCGTTGCGGGAGCCTTCTTGCCGCTCATCACGGCGAGCCTCGCCGTGATGAGCACCCTGACGGTGGTCTATTTCCTGGGCCAGGCGTACCGGATATCCATTTACGTCTCGACCGTTTCGACCATGACCGGTCTGGCTTTGGGCCTGGACTATGCGCTGCTTTATGTGACCCGATTCAAGGAGGAGCTGGCCAATGGCCGGGAGACAACCGAAGCGCTGGTGCTCACCTCCGGTACGGCGGGCAAGGCCATCGGGGGTTCGGGGATCCTGGTGATGTTCGGCTTCGCCGGGCTGTTCCTGCCCGATCTCGTGTTTCCCCGCTCGGTGGCGCTGGCCGGCGTGCTGAGCGTCTTCTTCACGCTGGTTTGGACACTCACCTTCATGCCCGTGCTGCTGAGCCTGCTCGGGCGCGCCATCCATTGGCCCCGGTGGCGTTGGATCACCAACAGTCACGGCGCCGTGGACCGGTTCTGGGGCCGTTGGGGACGGTTGGTGCTTCGCCGACCGGTAGTGCCAGTGGTGCTGGTGATTACCATCGTCGCGACCTGCGCGCCCCACGTCTTCGATCTCAAGGTCAAAAATCCCCGGCATGAGATCATCCCGACCTCAGTGGAGGCGCGGCGTGGCGTGGATCGGATCATCGAGGTGTCGGGGGTGGGACAGATCTACCCGATCACCGTCGTGGTGGAGATCCAGGACGGCGGCACATGGAAGGATAAGAAGCGTCAGGCCAAGCTAATCAAGGTCCTTAAGGAGGTGCGAACTTGGCCCAACGTGGCCAAGATTCAGAGCGCGGACCTGCTCATGGACTATTCGTTCACGATCATGGGCAAACGTATCGGCTTCGACTTCGGGGAGGGGTTCGCCCGGAAGTTCATCAGCGACAACTACCGGGCCGTCAGTATCGACATCCAAGCCAAAGACGTGGACGACAAAAAACTGGGGGATCTGGTGGTGCTGCTACGCAAAGAGTTCCCCAAGTCCTTCGCCGACGATCCGGGAATCAAGACATGGATCGGCGGCCGCCCGGCCATGTCCTGGGAGACCCTCACCATGCTCGTGGGCAGTCTTGCCACCATGGTCCCCATCGTGATGGTGGCCGCGTTCCTGGCCATGGCATTGCTGTTCAGATCGCTGCTCATTCCGTTCAAGGCCATCGTGATGAATATCATCTCATTGTCGACCACCTTCGGCATCCTGGTGGTGGTGTTTCAGTACGGCTATGGCCTCGAGCTCCTGGGGTACCACGGCCCACCCCCGGGCGCGCTCAGCCTGGCCACCCCCATCGTGATGTTCTGCGTGCTCTTCGGCGTCTCCATGGACTACGAGATCTTCCTCGTTTCACGTATCCAGGAACGCTGGAAAGAAACAAAGTTCGCGGGGATGACGACCGCGGACGAGACACGGTTGACCAACGAAGCGATTCTCGAAGGGATCTCCCGCACCGGAGGCATCATCACCAACGCGGCCTTCCTGATGGTCATCACCTTTGCGGCGTTCGTTTATGGGTCCCTGCTGCCAATGAAGGAGATGGGCTTTGCCTTGGCCTTGGCGGTTGCTCTGGACGCAACCCTGGTGCGAATGATGCTCGTGCCTGCGGTTCTGAGACTGGCCGGGCGCTGGAACTGGTGGTGGCCCGGACGAAATGAACCCACCGAAAAAACCTGAAGCGCCGGCTGAGCGAGCTCTGGCGCCGCAAGGTTGGCGTTTTCTCACGGTCATCGCCGTGGCCGGCTACCAGGTACTGAGGCAAAGCGCCACTCATCGCTCAGAGAGATCCGGATGATGGCCGGTCGACTCCAGCAAGCAGAGCCGTAAATCCGCGAGATCCCGCCTGCAATGGGGTGGTAGAGCGCATCGAGCGCATTACCTGTCGACTGGTGTAGGCGCGATGGGGTTACGGCGTCGACTTCACTGAGCGACCATCCCGGCCGTGATGACTGTCTGCCGGCCGAAGCACACGCTTAATCTGGTCACAGAGCATGCGACCTGCGCGGCTGAGGTCCTCGCTGGTGAGCTCGTCCAAGCGCTCCGCGATCCAGTGACCAACGGTCCTGTCCAGCACGAACACGAGCTCCACCAGCAAGGACAAGGGTAGGTCACCGCGCACCGCCCCCACTTGCTGACCGTCACGAAGAAAGCGCTCTATCCGCTCTCGCGACTTCTTGCAGACCTCTTTGACGGCCACGTCCGTCACACCGGAGTATTCGAATTCATGCGTTGCTCGCATGAGCGCGACGTAGGTTGGATTCTCACGCCCATATCGAATGATGCAGTCGATGTGCCCATGGACCGACCTCCAGAATGCTGCGGCCGACACCTCCGGTGGTGGTGGCGGGAGGTCCTTTTCCAACTGGTCGAAGACATCCGTGACAACAGTAGTGAACAGGTCGGCCTTGTCATCGAAGTAATAGTACATCGCGCCCTTGCTGACGCCGGCCCTCTCGATGATCCTGTTGTACGAAGCTCCCTCGAAACCGTGAGTCGCGAACTCCTCGGCGGCGGCGCTGAAGATCGCAGCACGCTTGTCGGGATCGAGACGAAACAAACGGGGACTGGGCATGGGACGCTCCTGGTTTTCAACGAGCTGGTGCTGCTGTTCGGCTCTCGCCGAAACCGCGCCGGCGCTTGGTGAAGTACCGCTGGATGTCGTCCGCCATATTGCGCGCGGACCGCCGGTTGCGCTTGCGCTCGAAGCTCCGGGGAAGCAGGGGCGAAATCTTCAAGAAGTAGGCGTACGCGACCTTGCACCACCCCGGATGCCCAGGCAAGGGCTCCAATCGGACATATCCGGCTGCGGCCTGAAAGCTGCCGTCGAGCATCTTCCAGTGACTGCGGTAGCGTTTCGGTTCGTACCAGGTTTTGTGCTTGAGGAACATGCCCTTTGCGTGCGTGAGCTGCATCAGGTTGATCTCCCAACCAGGACCTTTCTCAAGGGTTCTGCACGACGCCACACCTTTCAGGGCTTTGGCCAGCTCGCCGCACCTGCTGAGCGAGCGCCACGCCTCTTGCATCGGTACATCCAGCTGAAAGTGGGCCACCCAGCCCGGAATGCCTCCATCGCTACGAGCAGGCACGAGCCGAATGCCCCCCAGCTCGGGCCGACGCGACCTCACAGTCATGACACGCTGCTCGTAGAACAGGTTCTCGATCCAATGATATCCGTAGAACAGCAACGCTGCAGCCACTGCCATACCCAGCAGGGATAGCATCAGCCAGCTCAGGCGGCGCCCCCACCGTGCCGCGAATGGGCTTCGCGATGCTCGGTTCACCAGCTTCATCTCCAGACGCCCGTGCCCCTCTCGAGGACAGCCAGCAGACTGCCGGTGACCAGCCCAGTTGCCATGCTCGAGCCGAGCAAGGCCAGCGCTCTCCAGAACGGCCGCACACGGCCGGCTCTCATTCTAAGGGCCCAGCGGTTGGCCTGATGGTGATGGAGCGCTAGAAACAACGCACCGGCGGCAAGCACCCAGCCCGGCTTGAAGGGGATCCAGGCGAGCGCGACCAGGAACCCGCAGAAGACGTCGACCACCAGTCCCTTAAACGGCTCGCTGCCCGAGGCCCGGTCGAGAAATCGCCACGCAGCCAAGAGCCCGAGCGCCGCGACGGCGGCGACTACGATGAGCCGGAATGGTGTCGTAAGCAGTCCGATCGACCAGGCCGCAGGCAACGCGATGAACGCGGCAACTGCTGCCGGCGCCACCGGGCTGTATCCGGCCGCACCCACCGTGGCGATGGCGTCGACCAGCCACCACATGCGCCCCCGGTCGACCGCCGTGGCGCCGTGACCCCGGCGCAGCACGGTGGGCAAGGCCAGGGCGGCTGGCAGCAGCACGACGGTGGCGAGCAAGTTGCAGCAAAGACCGATCAACACGAGACGGGCCATGGACTGCAGGCCCGGGTGATGTGCCAGCATCAGCGCTCCGAAGCCAAGACCGGTGGTCAGAATTGCCCCTGAGATCGCTCGCCCCGTCTCCGCCACCACCTTGGGGAGCGTCGCGGCCGACGTTCCACGGATGACCATGTGCACGCCTCCATCGACCGCGAGGCCAAAGAGGACCGGCATCATCACGACGTTCAGGTAGTTGAATTTTGTGTCGGTCAGAGGCATGAGACCGACGGTAACCAGGAGGGTGACGCCCGCCGGGAGGAGACACAATACGGCGCGACGCACACCGCCGAGCAAGATCCAGATCGCGAGGAAGACAAAAGCGACCGTGATGACCATCACACGGGGTGATTCCCGGAACACCATATCCAGGACATCCGCGAGCACCATTCCGGAGCCCGCCGCAGACACCGAGCGCCCGTTTCCGAGCGGGATGTCCCGCAGCTCCCTTGCCAGCCGGCGCAGCTCTACACCGTCGGAGAGGCGCACCTTGGAGTAAACCAGTACGAAGTGGGGCGAAAAGGCCACACCCGGCGCTTGGAAGCGACGCCTGATCTCGGCGGGCAGATCGGCGAGGGTGAAGGGGAGGATATCGCGATACCGCTTAAGCTGCTCGATCTGTTTCCGAGTGTCGCCCTTGAAATCGACGTCGTGAACCGATCTCAGCTGTCGCAGGATGTCGGCGATGATCTTCCGCTTGGTGCGTTGGTGCGTCGGGAGGAAATCCGCGGCCGTCACCGCATAGTCGATTCCAGAGCCAGACTTCTTCTTACGTACGTTCAGCGCAGCTACGACCTGCCTGGAGTCCTTGTCGCTCTCGGTGAGCACTACCAGCGGTGCCTGGGAACGCCCTAGAATATGATCGACCGTTCGATCGACCCGCACAGACGGGAGATCCCGCCTATTGAGTTTGGAGAAGTTGTACTCGAACCGCGCCTGCCCGATCTGGCTGATAACCGCGATCGTACAAACCACCCCTAGCCAGAAGGTGACCGGTGACCACTTGATCACTCCTCGTGCGAGCCACGAGCTCGCCTCGCCTCCTCCTGACGAAAGTCGCCATCGGAGTCGGGACGCCACTCCGATGAGCGCCGGAAGGCACAACAGGTAGGCCAGGACAATCAACGCAGTCCCAGCCGCTGCGATTTTGCCAAACTCGTTGAAGCCGCGGAACTCAGTAACGCTCAGCCCAATGAAAGCGACGGTGGTGGTGAGAGCGGCAATGAGCACGGCCCGCCCTGTACGCCCGAAGGCCATGCGGACCCTCTCCTGGGGCCCTATGCCTTGGCCTTGCTCCTCTTGGACTCGAGATAGCAAATGAATTCCATGATCCACACCCAGCCCGAGTAAGATCACACCGAAGAAGGCGCTGAGCAGGTTCAGCTTGTCGACCAGCACTGCCGCAACGCCGAAGGTCCAGACGAGCCCCACCAGCAGTGGAACGAAGACCAACACTACAGCCCCCACCCGTCGGAAGTGCACCGCGAGATAGAGCAGCATCAACGCCAGAGCCACCACCGAGGTGATGCCCAGGTCGGAATTGATCGCCGCCTGATGCTCCACCTGCTTGGTATATCGGCCGCAGAGCTGTACCTTGAGTGAAGGCGGATACCGCGAGTAGTCGAGCCCGTTCACGGTTCGTAGGACGTCCGCAACCACGCGCCGGGCGAAGTCGATTTGAGTTGAAATTCCGGCCGGCTTGACCAGGATCACCAGCTGCTTGCCCGGCTGGTCCAGATAGTAGCTCTCACTGCTTGCCGTCTCGGCGCGCCAGTGGTTCTTATTCCTTCTCTTGTACTTACGTTCGATGTGGCTGAAATCGATTGAAGGTGCGGGGATCTCCTCCAGATCGACGTACAACGGGTTGGCGTGAATCTTCTCCCACTTGACCCGCTTGCTGATGATCTGATGGATCTCCTTGAGGTCGTCGACATCGATGTAATAGAGCGCCCGGTCCTTGAAGAACTGGACGGGGCGCCGGTACTCCACATAGCGGACCGTGGGGAGCGTCTCCAGTCTTTGGGCCAGCTCGGCCGCAAAGCGACGGAGCACGGCGGGCTCGGTACCGCTCACGTGCACCGTGACGTATCCCACTCCTCCGAACCGATCCTTGAGCCGTTCAACGTTCCGAACGCTCTCGAAGGACCTCGGCAGCATGTTCGCCAGGTTGGCGTCCACGCGGAGATCTCGGGCAGACAAAACGCCGAGGACAGTGAGCACGCCAGCGATGGTCAGCGCGAGCCACGGCCGTCGGAAGCTGAGCTCGGCAGCGCCGCCGAGGCCGGACTCGATCAGCCGGGAAATCCTCGCTCTGCGTTTCAACCGCCGTCCTCCTCTCAGCTAGCGGGAAAGTCTGGTCCTTGGACCTACAGGTTGCGTATAGCGTCGGTCAGCAGCACGTCCCAAGACTTCTCCGTGTTGGCCCGGATGCTGGTGGTGCAAGCTTCGCAAGTGTTTGACGCGAGGAAGTGTTCGACGATCTCCCGCCGACTCTTGTAGCTCCTGATCTGCAGACCGCATGGAGACAGCGTGCCGTCCGGGTTTACTACCAAGAACCGGTCCCCGGCGCGGCAACCGGGCATCCGCTCTTTTTCGAAGAACCAGACCATCCGCTGGAAGACGTACTCCGAGGTGAAGATCGTGCCATACCTACGCTTGAAGTCCAGGAGCTGCCTGATGACGTTTCTGAGCTCGCTAAGCTCCTCCTTCGGGACCATCCAACTTTTGTCGCCCGTCCTGAGCCAGGTGTAGGTCGAGAAGCTGATCTTCACTCCGTGCTTGCGAGCAAACTCCGCCAGCAAGATGAGATCATGGTAGTTCTGACGCTGCACAACGCAGGCGAGCGTGATCCCCTTGCGCTGCTCATCCTTGATGTCCAGGAGTAAGCGCTCTATCTTTCGGAATAGGCCGGGGATGCTTCGGAACACGTCATGGCGCTCATCGGGAAAGTCCAGAGAAACCGAGAACTCATCCACTCCCGCACCCTTGAGTGCGTAATACGTCTCCTTTTTGAGCAACGCTGCATTGGTAGTTAGAACGACAATGGGTGTGGAGCCGGGACGGCGGATCTCCTTCACGATCTGCAGGATGTCGGGTCGTAGCAGCGGCTCACCACCTGAGATCTGGGCCACCAACGGGTCGAGCTCCCGACAGCGCTCTCCGAAACGCGCCGGTGGTGCCGGAGGGCAGGTCTCCTGGTCGGAGCCAAGGTGGCAGTGCTCACACCGGGCGTTGCACCGATAGGTGACCTCGAACGAGACGCATAGAGGTTTCTTCAATATGTAGTTCCGGAGACCGTGACGGGCGATCCGAAAGTTGCGAAGCGCTTCGCTCGCAGTTTTCTGACCTACATCGAGCGCACCGAGGATACGAAGCATGTTGCTCATGGTTTCAAAACCTTCCATCAAGCGGGCCAATTATGATCATTGATGCTTACGGGCTGTGTTGCTTCCGATTCTCCATCCTCTTCCGATCTCGCCGAAGGAATGATCTGACCTGGGTTACGATCGCCTTCTCCTCAGGCTCGAGCTTTCCTACAGCGAGGAGGCTGAGGTAGGCGCCGATCATCACCACGAACAGAGCAGCCCGACCGGCGCTTCCCCAGCTCACGCTGAACAGAAGCACTGTGACCGGGAGCATGCTTCCGGCAGCGGCGAGGACGGGAAGGATGAGGTTTCGCCCCAAGGGGTGAGCTCGCGCGGTGTGGTAAACGGCGAGCACGAGGACGATCCCAAGAACCGCATACGCTGACGCGACCGCAAAACCGGCCCCCCGGATCCCCAGCCGGGGTACCAACAAAAAGCACAATCCCGCGAGCAGCAATACCGAGACGGAAGTAATCGCCGCCATCGTCTTGGATCGGCCGGACATAACCAGCAGGCTCTCGGCTGGGTACGTGATCGCGCTGAAGCCGTGCCCCAGGGCCAAGGCAGTGAGAGTGATCCATGCCGCCGAACCTCTTACGTCGAACAGCAACAGCGCCTCACGGCCAAAACAGGCGAAGATCGCAACCAGGGGAAGTGTACAGATCAGGAGCCACCGGGTGGCGAGGCCGTAGCTCCGAACCAGCCGCTTCTGATCGTTGGCGTGGACCAGCTGGGCTGTCAGCGGCGCCAGGATCGGCTCAAACGCCTGGCGCGCGCGCTTGATGAGGCTGATGAGCTCCACGACGACGCCATAGACGCCCACCATGGCCGGCTGTAGAAATACACCGACCAGGAATAGATCGGTTTTGTACCCCAGGAAGGTGAGCGTATCCACGGCTGCCAACGGCCAGGAGAACTTCACGATGCGTCCGCAGTCCGCTCTCTGTAGCTGCTGATGTTTGTGTGTGGCGTTACGCTTGAAGACCTTCCGTAAGGCGATCAACGCGGCCACTGCTGCAGCGGCGAAGGCGCCTGTCTGGGCCAGAATCAACGTTTCAGCCCCCCAACCAAGCGGATAGAGCGTACCCGCCAACGCCAGAAATACGAACGGTTCCACCCCCCCGCGGATATAGGCATCGAACCGCATGATCTTGAAGGCGCGTATCGCCGCTAGGAACACCTCCAGGATCGTGAGTACCGGGATGGTCAGCGAGGCCAACCGGATGAGGCCTGCGAGCTCCGGTTGGTTGAATACGTGCACCGCGATCGGGTCGGCCAAGGCGACCAGCCCCAACATTACTCCGATCCCTAAACCGGCTCCTAGAGAGACATGGAACAGCACGAGAGATCGGGGAGAGATAGCCCGACTTGAGAGCTCACGGATCAACGAACGGTCGAGCCCGAACCGGGAAATCTTGGCGACCACCTCCGCCGTGCTCCAGGCGAGGAAGTACAGCCCGAGCACGGTCTTTCCGTAGAAATGTGCTGCAAATAAAAGGAAAAGGACGCGGCTCGCTTTTCCCACGATCCCCAGCACGTTGACTACGACTCCCCGAGCGAGGTCAGTGGCATCCTTCACATGCTTGCTGTTCATCTCCTCGGGCCGCTCCGGAGGGCCGCCGGTCATGCTGCCTCCTCGCGAAGCTCAACAGCGGCTTGCACGATCTTGCGCCAGAACAACGCGAACGAAAACAGAGCGACACAGAACCCGAGCACGGCGAATAGGACGATGGCGCTCCGATGTCCCGCAAACGAGACCAGGAAGAAGAGCGCGGCGAAGAAGTCGCGCCGGAGGCCCAGGAACAGCAGGCGGACCAGTCGGAGCAACAACGTACCGCTCGTCTCAGCGGCGCGCGCTATCGAGCGGTCCACCCAGACGAACGACCCATCGGGCGCGTGTTCTCGTACAAACCGAAAAAGGATGAACAGCAGGCCCACCGTCCCTAGCACCAGAGCGCAAGCCAGCGCGAGCCCCACCGCCCCGAAACCCTCTCTGCCCCAACCAATGGCGAGGCCGACGAGACAGGCGAGGTAGGTCACATTGTCGATGGAGGTGTCGATCCAAGCCCCCCTAGGCGACTCGGTCAGGGTGGCACGGGCCATCTCACCATCAACTCCGTCGAAGGCGGAAGCCAACTGGAACAGCGCCCCTGCCATGACCAACGTCCAGTATCCGGTGAGTGCGATGCAGACGGCTGAGCCGAGTCCGATAATCAGGTTGACCAGACTGGCATGCCAGGCTCGCAACCTGAATGAGAGGAACAGAAATGCGATTGGCCGACTTATTTTTCGGTTGAGGTGTCGAGATACCCAGCCATCGGTGGGCTTACCCGAGGCACCGAGAAGAACCCAGGAGGACACGCGGGCCTCCCTTGGGGTGCGGGCTAGAAGGATCCACCTGCTATCAACGAGTCGCGTGGTCTCGGCGACGCGGCGGCCTCCTTCGGGGGGGACGAGCCAGTCCCCTACCGTTCCAAAGTACAGTCCCTCACGGTACCGTGGGGTCACGAGTCTAAACACGCCCTCCGGCTTGAGGGAGTCGAGCTCCTTGAGCAGCGCTTTGTCAATCGTCAAACCATCGGGGAGCACGAGCAGGGGCTGGTCGGCGTCGCAACCCGTGAGCGCGCTGTCTTCTACGATGATCGCCCCTAGCCGCTCCCCTACTCGCCGATTTCGCTCTCGGGTGCTCAGGCCCACCACCGCATGGTTATCTCCCGGCACCAAAAGAAGACACAGGCGATGGCCAATCGTCTCCGCTGCAGTAGGTTTCTTCATGCCCAACTCCGATGCGGTGCATCACGTTGACCAATACTGTCAGCCATTCAAGCTCCGGAGCCGCCGTCGCCCGTAAAGCATTGCATTCGCGTGAGCCAACATCTTCGGAGTATCCACGTCCTGCCAGAAGCCGTCTCCGATATCGAGCACCTGCATCAGGCCCTTCGACGCCAGCGCCTGGACCCCGTCGGAGAGCGAAGCGTTGCCCACCTGGGCGCGGACCTCGGCCAGCGCGTCCATCAATCCCGTCGTGCAGATGAAGACCCCGGTGTCGACGCAGTTGTACGTCATCAGCTCCTTGCCGATGGTCTGGATTAGCCCATCTCGCTCCTGAACCTTGGTGGCATCCTCCAGATCAAAGACGCGCTCCACTTTGTAGTCGACGCATAACGTCGCACCGTCCCGTGGTGGGTGGTGCTCCCGGATCAGCTCCATGGTCTCGTTTCCAAATACGTGGTCGGCCATTGTCAGCACGAACTCACCTGCCACATAGGGCCTGGCGCACAGGACCGAGAGACCGTTCGCCAGATGAAAGTCTGGGTTGAAGACGAACTGCAGCCGAAGAATCCCTGTGTAGCAGTCCTCGATCTCACGCTGTAGGCGATCGGCCTCATGACCCAGCACGATGATCACCTCGCTACACCCGGCAATTTCCAAGCTGCGCAGCGTTCGATTCACTAGCCGCTCGCCACCCACCTCGAGCAACGGTTTTGCCGAAGAGGAGGCACCCGGTGCGGCGAGTCGGGAACCGAGCCCCGCGGCGAGCACGACGGCCGGCCGACCGCCAGTCCGCAAAGCGCCCATCTAGGCCCCCTCAAAGTTCTCGGACAGGTGCGTGATGGGCGCCTCCCCCGCAAAGACCCGCAAAGTGTTTTTCAACCGCATGTGCTGAATGAACAGGTCGTTCTCCGGGACGTGGCCCTCCGCCACATGCGGCGCCTTGAAGAAGAAAGACATCCACTCCTGGATACCGGAGCGGTCGGCGCGTTGGGCGAGGTCCAGGCAAAGCGCGACATCCAATACGATCGGGGCCGCCAGGATCGAATCGCGGCACAGGAAATCGATCTTAATCTGCATCGGGTAGCCGAGCCAGCCGAAGATGTCGATGTTGTCCCACCCCTCCTTGGCGTCACCGCGAGGTGGATAGTAATTGATGCGGATCTTGTGATACATGTCGCCATACAGCTCGGGGTAGATGTCCTTTTGAAGGATCGTATCCAACACGCCCGCCTTGCTGACTTCCTTGGACTTGAAGCTCTCCGGATCGTCGAGCACCTCGCCATCACGGTTGCCAAGGATGTTGGTGGAAAACCAGCCTTTGATGCCAAGCATCCGGGTCTTGAGGCCGGGTGCCAGGATGGTCTTCATCAGCGTCTGACCAGTCTTGAAGTCCTTGCCCGCGATGGCCACACCGCGCTGCTTGGCAAGCTGCTCGAGGGCTGGGCAGTCCGCGTTGAGATGCGGTGCGCCATTGGCGAACGGGACCCCTTCTTTGATGGCGGCGTAGGCGTAGAGCTGACTGGGCGAGATGGCCTGATCGTTCTGATCGAGCCCTTGCTCGAAGGTGCCGATGGTGGCGTGACAGCCTGAAGGCCGGGTGAAGATCTCGGTGGAACCGCACCACACCATTACGGCTCGCGATGCGCCGGTTTCGTCGATCTTGGAACGAATGTCTGCTCGGAGCGCTTCGGCCAACTCGCGACGGCTTGTGTCCGGCTTGACGTTCGGGCCGTCGAGCTTCTTGACGAACCGTTGGTCGAAAGCAGCAGGCATGGGTTTGATATCGTGTAAGAAGTCCTTTACTGGTTCCAGGGTCTCAGGGCTGAGCACCTGTGCTCGCGAGGCAGCATCGTAGGCATCGTCTGGAAACACGTCCCAGGCGGCAAAGGTGAGATCGTCGAGCGGAGCCAGATCAACGATCTCTTTGATCAAGGGACAGTGGCCGACAGATCGCTGCCCAAGCCTAATGGTCTGCATCTGCGTGACCGATCCGATGGGACGCGACAATCCACGCCTGATCGACTCCACTCCAGCAATAAAGGTCGTGGACACCGCCCCTAGTCCAGGAGTCAATACCAACAACTTGCCTCGATGGGGTGCCACTTTACATACTTTTTCGGACATTCTGTTTCTCCATGGAACTCTGTTGAGCGTCTGCGAGAGATCCAACTCTAATGCTGAGTTGTCTTGACTATTTCCTATGCGCAATACTCACGCATTCTCTGTTGGCACCAACGCACGAGCTACTGTATTGGAACCGCCGTGTAACCTGTTTTCTTGAGATCGGTGCGCGTGCGATTTGTGGCGTACCGTTGCCAAATGAGCGCAACCAAGAAGATCCCGTTGCCGATGAGCAGTCGATACCAAAGGTACAGATCCACCCGGTTCAACATGCCTGCGATGGCGAGAAGATAAGAGTGGGGGGCCAGGGAGTTGAGCGCCCAGAGCTGAGTCGGCCAGTAGTTGTGGCGACGGTAGATACGCACGGTTTCGTCGTCGACCGCACAACGCCACTCCCCGCGGAGCGCCCGGGGATTCGTAACGCTAATGAGGCGCGTCTCGGCTGTAATAACCCCCTCATACAGCTTGGTTACCAGGATCCTGAACCAACCGGCATCCTCTTCCCGTAGGCGCTGGATGCGATCCCGGATTTGGTCCAATGACTCGGATCGGCCGTCCCAGTTGGGGTTGGTCGACTCCAGGTACGACTCCTTGTAGTAGTCGTACAAGTAAATCTGGGCCACGGCCGTGAGGGTGGCCACAACCAAGAGCGTCGTCTGCAGCGGCTGCTGGTTGCTGTCCCAGACATGGTAGAAAGCGGCGAAGCAGGTCGCGATGGCAACCACCATATCCATGCTGCCGTCGAAGGCGCGGCCAAACTCCGAGGTCAGATTCTTGGCCCGGGCCAGAATGCCGTCAGCTCCGTCCAGGATAGAGGCAGACCACAGCAAGACGCCACCAAGGACCATCAGCCACGGTGAACCCACGAACCAGCAAGCTGCCGCAATGAGCCCGACCAGCGTCGCCAGCACGGTGACCTGGTTCGGGGTGATCGGCGCTCTGAAGATCAGCGCGACGAAGCTGTAGGCCAGCGGGCGGTGCACCCAGACGTTGACCGGATCTTCGACGTCTGGGTGCTTGACCACAGAAGAGAATGAGGGCAGCCGAGGTGCCGCCACCTGCTCGGTCTCAGGTCGTTGGTCCAGCTGCTCAGTGCGCATGAGGTCGTAGCTCATATTGATTGTGGAGCTTCGGAAGCTGCAGTGTCCATTGGCGCTCATAGCGCAATACTTGAACTTTACGTTCGATTAGTTCGCAGAATGGTCATTGTTCTATGTAATGTCAACTCTAATTAACGTCAAGTGACTTTCGTGGTGCCGACTTGATAAACCAGTGAGACCGACTTGCAGACATGCTTAACACCGTGTAAGCATACCTGAATATGTCATGGGGCGTCGTGGGTACCGCGGCTTTATGGATCAAGAGTGAAGTCGCCAGAGAGACTCTGAACAGTGCGAAATGATGGAATCCTTGGGCACAAGGCCAAGAAAAAGCAGGTGGGCGGGCTTTGGACATTGGCCCAACAGTAGGCCCTGTCAATTCCCCCATGAATCAAGCACAATATTACATCTTTGGCCAAACGACCAAGCGTAGGTTGGCCTAACGGCCTTGCTGTGCGCTCACGGAGTGTGAGCGCGATAGGAAATCGCTAACAACTGTGCTGTACCCCCAAAGCCCGCTCGTTCGCTTCAGCGTTGCCTCCGGATCATTTCCGCCGAGAGCCACGATTCAGGGACAGTGCCGTGGATTGATCAAAGACGTCAATAAGACCTTCCGGCCGATGGGGACTGTTTACTACTCCGTAGGCAATCAATGAGGAGAATGCGTCGGCGATCTCTTCGGGTGATCTTCCTGGCTCCAGGTGGAACCACTGCGCCGCCCAGTTGACCGCGCCGAAGGTGAAATGGCGTACCAACCTCAAGTCCAACCCCGGCACCAGTCGACCTGTTCCGGCGGCCTCGTAGATGAGACCGTCCCACAGCGACTCGTAGCGAGTCTGAAGTTGAAGCATCCGTTCTCTTGCCTCCCCGGTGAGCATTCGCGTTTCGTATAGTAGAACGTACGCCGCATCATCCCCCGACAGGAGAATCCGCAGATGGGCCCGCAGCGCCATGCGTAGGCGTTCGAAGGGATCATCGGTGGAGTCGATGGCCTCACGGATCGCCGCTGTAGCTTGCGAGACTGCCAGCCCCATCAACCCCAGCAACAGTAACTCCTTGGTGCGATAGCGGTAATGGACACTCCCGGGCAGCATATCAGCTTCGCGCGCGATCTCTCTCACCGATGTTCCACCAAACCCCCTCTGTCTGAACAGTCGCGCGGCCGCTCTGAGCAGGTTCTTGTCCACTACAGTCAGTTCTCCCTTTGGTCGTTCAGTCAAAGTGCTACCTCCCTCAAACAATGCCTCCTTACCAAGCTGCTTCATAGCACAATCTGGAACAGCATAACCAATTGGCCAAGGTCCTGAAGTTTATCGATGTTACGTAGGCTCGACGCCACAGGTGGTGAAGATACGCGACATCAAGCGCTCATCCATGTAAGGATCACGGTAGGGGCCGCCCGAACGGGCGGCCCCGACCGTGATCGGCTACTCGATTTGACGCAGCCCTTTGGGTTCGACTATCCTTTTAGCGATCTTTGGGAAAAATGGACCTGACCGGAAGGGCAGAAATGCGACGTTGGGGAGCCATGAAACAAACCAGACCCTTCACGAGCATCGCGGCGTTGTTCATCGGGCTGCTGCTCTTCATCGCGTTCGTCCCGGATGCGCGGGCTTACGAGCCCATCGGGCAGGTCGATCCAGACAGCGACGGTCTCGTCTGGGTGCTTCCACTCGGCAGCCAGGTCCTTTCGAAGTGCTGCTATCGAGACCGCGACTGCGACCACGTCGTCGACTGGGTCGAGGCCGAGCTGGCCTGGGCTTTCCGGCCGTATGTGGTCTACGACGAGGGAGAGGATCCCGAGGAGGGAGACGAGCACATGATCCTCTACCACGTGATCCCGATCGAGCACCAGCCAGGTCAGAAGCTGGTGCTCCGGGTAACGCTGGTCTTCATCTTCCAGGACGACCATACTCGAGGGAATGATACCTGCGGTTCGTCCCATCACGGGGATACCGAGCGCCTGCGTTTCTTTGTCACGAGCACCGATCCGGGATTCCAACGCTGGCACATCTCCACCATCATGTGGCGGAATTGTCACGACACCGTTAACGAGTGGGATGCCTCCAACCCTGATCCGGCGCTCTTCGACTGGGTACCCGACACCGACACCGGGCTGAGCCACTTCCCGGTCTATGTCGCCGAGCAGAAGCACGGTCTCTACCCCTCCCATTCGCGGTGCGAGGACTGCCGGCATGCCTGTAGACAGTACGAAGACTGTAGCGGCGGCTGGGAGGGCTGGGCCCGATACGGCATCCGCGGATACAACTTCGCCGGCGCGAGCTGGCACTCCTACTGCGCGACGAATCCATGCGGCTTTGATCACGCCGACAGCGACGAGCTGTACAATCTCATGACCCAGCTGCCGTGGCAGTCTGTCTATCTGGGCAACGTGGGCGGCTTTCACTTCCCGAGCAGCACTGGAACCTACTCGGGCACCGAGCAGTGGCCGGATCCGCGACATGTCTTCATGCCCACCGAGCCATTCCAGCCCTATCACGTGGGCTACGGGAGCGCCGGGACACTGGGCGGGACGCTCAGTGCCCCGATCGAGGTGAGCCCGCTCCAAGGCCACTTCGGCGCACCAGGACTATGGGCCTACGGGTACGAAGGCGAGTTCGTCTGGGACAACCAGCACCAAAGCTTCTGCGGACGTCCGTTCAATACGGACAATTGCAGTAGTGACGTTGGTCTCCTTCGGACCCAGTTCCACAGAACCGACGAGCCTCCCGAGGTAGGGGGAGTGGTGGACCTCTCCGCCCTTTTTCCGAATGAGTACGTGGGAGCTGCCGGTCAACCGCAGACGAGGATCTGCGAGGCGACGGACACCGACTGGGACGGCACGCCGGACCTCATTGACTGCGACCCGTACAACCCCTACCTGACCCTCGACACCGACATGGACGGAATTTGCGATCTGGCCATTGACGTCAATGACGAGCCAGGTTGTCGAGACTCTTGCGTGGCCATCTACGAGGCCCTGAATGACGAGGACAACCCCAACCCTCCCCGGGTGAGTCCAGGGTGGGACGTCGTTTTCTGCATGTTGACGCAGTGCAATCCCAACCATGTCCCCGACAACTGTGTTGACCTGAATGATCCGGACTGCGCACGGATCGCCGTGACCTTTGGCTACGACGCCCAACCGTGGGTCGAGTCCTGGTGGCGCTGCATGAACCGCTACTGGAACCCGTACCAGGAGGACGAGAACCACGACGACATCGGAGACCAGTGCCAGCCACTGGCCCACGCCACCGTTTTGGAGGTCGAGACGCACGTGCGAAACACCGTCTCCTTCTCGATCCCTCCCGGCGGGGGGCCTACCCAGGTCACCTGCAAGACCTACGAGGCCTCCATCGACTTCACCGCCAGAGGCGGCCCCTGGCGCATGGGCCACCTCCGCCCCACCACGGTGGGGGCGTGCGGGTGTGATCCAACGGATTCCAAGAACTACTGCAATTCCGTTACTTGCCGCGAGTACGCAAGACATTCTTTTTCAGGCGGTGAGTATCAGTTTACCTACCCGCCCGTCCAGGGCTGCAACCACCTGGGCAACACGGTGCTCGGGGACCTGCTCGAACAGCCGGGCGTCGGCTACACCTCGCTCTGCCGGTTCAAGGACGTGGAGTACAAGCCGGCGCCCTTCAGCCAGGACCACGTGGCCATCGACTGGTCCTGGCCGGCCCAGACGCGCTTCGCGCCGGACCAGCTCACCAACCTGGGCTACACGCCCGATCCGGCCGACCTGCTGAACCTGCGCGGCCGCCTGGTCCGGCTGCGGGCAGAGTATCCCGAGCCGGATCAAAGCGCCGGCCTGAACGACCCGAGCTGGTACCCGGCCCAGGGCGCACACCGGCACCGCGTCTCCCGCTGGCTCAACGATCCCTTAGTGGACCCGAACGAGCTCGACGACTCGGACCAATCGTGCATCTGGGACGATCGTCCGTTCACGTCTTCCCTTAGTCGACTGGGTTGTTTCTTCGTGCCTCATCCCACGGCCGATCCGCTGGTGGTCAGGATCCCCGGGTCGTGGGTGATGCTCCAGGATCCGCTGACCGGGGAGCAGGCCACCGTGACCCTGCGGACCGGTGCGCTGCGGCCCTCGGCGCTCCGCGCCGTGACCACCGAGACCGGGGTGCGACCGAACCTCGTCGGGGCCGTGATGACCGGAGCCGTGCTCAACACCGAGCAGCTCGGGCTGAGCCACCCCCGGGAGCCGGTGATCCTGGCCTACCGGCCGGGCACATCCGTGGTCACGGGGGAGCCTCGGCCACCCGAGCTCTACCTGGGGCTGGTGGAGCGTGAGGAGAACCGCTGGCTGACGTGGTCTGAGTTGTTCGGTGACAACGCCGTGGTGCCGCGGGTGACCGCGCCGCAGCTCTTTTTCTCCCCGCGGCAAAACGCCATCCTCTTGATGGGGGGCACCGTGGACGCCTCCGGGCTCAACCAACCGCACACCCTGGTGACGGTGAGCCTGGACGACGGGTCGGTGCGCTCGCGGCCGCTGCGCTTCCTT
>JAOZUO010000226.1:0-4349 GCA_029938605.1 Deltaproteobacteria bacterium
CCATCGTCGCACTCTTCGCCCGTGTCCACCACGCCGTCCCCACAGGTGGCCGACACATCCGTACACACACTGGGCTCACCGGTGCAGGTGTACCCGGCTTCGATGGCGCACACCGAGTCGCAGCCGTCCCCATCGCCCTGGTTGCCGTCATCACACGCCTCACCGGCATCGACGACCCTGTCACCACACTGGGCCGGATTGGTGGGAAGGACATCCTTGAAACCGGGGATGATGGTCCAGCCAGGGTTTGGGCCGGCGGCGAACAGATAGGCGCCCGAGTCCAGCGCCCCCTCCCGGGCCGTACCGTTGAAATCATAGGTGGTCACGTGGGCGAGCACCGCAGCGCCCACCAGCGCCCCACCGGCCGCGGGGTAACAGTCGATGGGAGGTGCACCACTGAAATGGGCGTTCCCGAAATCCGCGGCAAGACTGCCCTCGGTGTAGCCGGTGTTCGATGTGCCATCCTGGCCCCCGACCCCGACGTTTCCACCAAAGGTGATGTTGCTGTCGCCCCCCACCACACGAATGGCAAACCCACCCTGGGAGTAAACGGCGTTGTTGGCTACCACCACCGAGCCGGTCGCCTCGCGCACCACAATGGCGCTGCCACCGTCGTTGAACACCGTGTTGTGAACCACGATCTGATTTCCGGGGGCGCCGGCCTGGTGAGGTTGCAGGGAGATGGCGTCGTAGACTGCTCCCAAAATGATGTTATTTCGAATCGTGGAGTCCTGCGCTGACTGAATTCCGTGATCCCCGCAGTTCCACAGCACATTCCCTTCGATGATATTGGCGGCGCCGTTTCCCGCGGCGCTGTAGGTGAGAATGCAGGGGTAGTTCGTGTCGTGGATGACGTTGTCACGAATAATGTTCCCCGCGCTCCCCTCCTTGAGCTCAATGCCATCCCCCTGCGATACGGTCGACTGGTCGGTGTGGTGGACATAGTTCCCTTCGATGATGCAGTCGAGCAGCCGACAAGCGTCAGAGTTGCATCCGAGGTACATCCCCTCACCCGTGCCGTTGGTGTGATGGATATGGTTCCGCAGGATCTTCACATTGCTATAGGTGACGCCCGAGTCGTTCATGCGCAGGGCCACATCGCCGGTGTTGTCTATCTCGCAGTCTTCAATCGTAAGATTGTCAGCGCCCTCCACTCGCAGCCCCGCCGAACCACCCGAGAACCGGATCCCGCGGATCACAACCCAGGTGGCGGAAAAATCCCAGATATTCTGGTCCGCCGTGGGGCGATTGAAATGGGGCGAAGCGCCATCGGCGGCCCGGATAATGATGGGCGCCGCCTGCGTCCCCGCGAGAACAAAGCTGAACCGCTCGGTGAGCGTATAGTCACCATCGGCAAGCACCAGCTCATCCCCGGCCACCAGGGCGTTTACCATCCCCTCCACATCGTCCGAGGGGCCCGCCTGAATGATGGCTCCCTGGGCCACATGGGCGCTCCCAACAGTGAGTAATAGAACCACGACTCCGGCCAAGCTGAATCTGGTCATATCCATCTCCTTTGGGTCAGGGCCATCCGAACGTTAGAAAGCTCCGCAAGTATGGGATAGAGCCCAATCGTGAGTCAAGCAGACCGGATCGCCAGGACAGCGGACCGGGTCAGGGGAGTAAGAGGGGACCTACGAGGTCGGACGGTTACCGGGTGGCGTCGAGGGTGATCTGGCCGAGCCAGATGCGCATCTTGGCGCGGAGGGCGGCGCGCTGCTCGTCGAGCTTGACGTACCGGGCGGTGAGCCCGCTGAGCCTCGCCTCCAGCTGACCGAGGCTCTTGAGCAGGCGAGCCTTGAGACGTTTGTTACCCCGGACCTTGCGCAGAAGCTTGAGGTTCGCGCGAACACGGCTCTGGTCCGCCGTGAGCGTGCGCCGCACCCGCCAGATCCGGCTGATCTCGGCGTTCAAGTTGTTGATGCGGGTTCGGGCGTCGATGATCTTGTTGAGGATGGGCTTGATGCGGGCGGGCACCTTGCCGGTGCCTATGTACATCTTGAGCACCGTCATGGCCAGGTTCGTGTTGATGGCCAGGCGACGGGTAACCGGGCTCACCCACTCCACGGTCAACACGCGGGTGGCGCCCGGGGCGACGGTGATCGGAACGTAGATGGCGTTGCCCCCACGCACGATGCCCTTGGCCTTGGTGCGGAGCTTGTAGCCCGAACGCTTGACGGACTTAATATAGGCCGTGATGGGTTTTTCGAGACGGTTGGTGACCTTGTAATGGGTCCGGTGAATGCGCATGACCTCGGAGACGACCATGCCGCCGTGAATCTTCAGCAGTCGCACGGGCGTGCTGGCGTACTCCACCCGACGGGTCATGGAGATGTGTGGATCGATGGCGTAGGTGAGAAAGATCGTCTGCCCCTTGTTGAGGCGCTCGAGGAAGGCCTCTCCCATGAAGGTGCGCCGGGCGTAGATGGCCACGGGCCCCTTCTCGAGGGAGTAGCCCGACGTGTTGGTAAGGTGCACGGCGCGGTAGGGATGGCTCGCCGCATGGCTGCTGGTGAGCTCCGGCCTAAACAGCACGACGTCCTTGCCCGGCACGCGCTTGTTCACGATGTTGACCAGGGACGAGGAGCTATCGGGCACCGTGATCCGGTCGCGGAGGTCGTAGCGGAAGAGGCTGCCCAGCTTCACGCCGGTGGCGCTTCGTCGCACGGCCTTCTCCAGGTCCCGGGCCATGTCGTCCGAGCTGCGCTCCGACGCCGGCGCGCCCTTGGGTGCAATTGTAGAGGGTGAGGGTGAGGGGCGGTAGCGACGGCTGCTGCTACGGCCGGCTCCTCCGCGGCGGCTCTTTTTGTAGGCCCGCTGGAGCCGATCCTTCAGACCGCGACGGTACCCCACCGATCCCGACGGTGGGGCCAGAGAGGTGGATCGCCCCCGGTGGGACAGATCAATGCGACGGGTGAACCGCGGGGAGTGAAGGTTGTACAGAAACGACATGGGCGTACCGGCCACCAGGGAGAGTCGGACGTTGTTCCAGGACTCGCCCGAGAGGTTGTCCACCACGGCCCAGCCCTGCAGCAGGGGGCGTCCGTCTTTGCCAAGCACGAGGCGATAGGCCGGCTTCCAGTTCGGCATCTCCACGATGTAGCTCACCAACAGGTCGTGGTTTTTCGCCCCGGCCAACCGCACGGAGAGTCGAATGGGCTTCCACGTGCCCTCCTCCAAGGAGATATCCAGACTCTTGTCCAAGCCCATCTCCAAGGCACGATCCTGCAATTGCAGCTTGCGTATTTCCGCCACGGGGTAGACCACGAGCAGGCCTTTGCGGGACTTGAGGGTCACCCGCCAACCGGTGGGGGGCGTCTTGCCTGTGGTCCGGAGCAGCCCTTGCTCCACGCCAACCACCCGCCCACTGACGGTGCCTTGCTTGCCGCTGATGCGAACCCGTGCACCTCGGAAAACCCGCAGCACGTCCAGTAGCCCCGACGTGTTGCGCACCTGCTTGGGCAACCGCCCCAGCCGGGCCACGACGCCCTTTTCCAGGGGCAACGAAATGGACACGGCGCGTCCGCTGGTGCGGTCGATCACCGTGAGCGACTTGAGCAGATCGTTGATCTGGTGCGGTCGACAGTGCAGCGTCAACACGTCACCCTTCAGCCGTCCCTCGCGCTCGAAATAGGCGATGCCGTTCTGATAGAGCGTCACCCGCGTGATGGGAAGCTCGGATGCCAGGCCCCGGGGACCGCGCACCCCGTAGCGCCCAGCGCACCCTGCCCCGAAGATTGTGAGTGCCGCCAGCCCGGTCAACACTGTCAGCCCGGTCAGCGGTATGAGCTTCGCTCGTCCGATCATTATGTACCTCCTGAAGGTGTCGGTGCAGTTCCATCCTGCGCCAGCCGCCTAAGTACGCACAGGGTAGGTGAATGTTCTTTTCATCGACCGGCCTCTATCCGTCCCAGCGGGGACGGAGGGGAATGTGGAGGCCGAGCTGGTCGCAGACCCGCATCACCAGGCCGTCCACCAGCGCGGACAGGTCGGTGGGGCGGTGCGAAAAGCCCGGCGAACAGGGAAGGATGCACGCCCCAGCTTCGGCCAGCCGGACCATGTTGCGCAAGTGGATGACCGAGACGGGCGTCTCCCGGGGACACAGCACCAGGGGACGGCGCTCCTTGAGGGCGACGTCCGCGGCCCGGTGGATCAGGTTCCGGCCCGCCCCGCTGGCCACGGCGCCGAGGGTGGCCATGGAGCAGGGCAGGATCACCATGGCGTCGAAGAGGGCGGAGCCTGACGCGATGGGGGCGGCGAGGTTCGACGGATCGTGAACAGTCACCGAGCCCGGTACGCTCCCAGGAGCTGCCTCAGACTCCGTCTCCAGGTCGCCCAGGTCGCCCAGG
>JAOZUO010000226.1:4449-10839 GCA_029938605.1 Deltaproteobacteria bacterium
CGGATCCACCGGCTGCCCGGCGTCAATGTACTCCTCGGCCGACAACACCAGACGCGCCCCCGCCGACACCACGAGGTCCACGACCACGGGCTCGGCCATCGCTATCGGATGTCCGGTGAGCACCTGGAGCAGGCGCCGACCGTAGCGCGTTCCCGAAGCACCTGTGATGGCCAGCACAATGCGTTTCATGAGGTACAACCCCGTACGGTAGACGGCCGATTACTCGCCGACGTTCCGCGTGGTGGGAACCGAGCGACGGCGGGGACCCGGGAGGCGAACCGTACCCGCCTTGCGCTTGGCCGCCTCGCGCTTCTGGTACTTGTAGTAGCGGCGGATCACCACCCGCACATATTTGTGGGTGGTGACGTAGGGGGGCACACCCTTGTAGCGGGCCACGGCCCCCGGACCGGCATGATAGCCCGCCACGGTGAGCACCAGGTTACCGTTGAAGGTGTTGGCCATGACCCGCAGGTATCGGGTCCCGCCGTAAATGTTCTCCCGGGGATCGAACGAGTCGGTGACGCCCATGGCCTTGGCCGTCAGGGGCATGAGCTGCATGAGCCCCTTGGCGTTGGTCGATGACACCACCCGCGGGTCGTAATCCGACTCGCTCTCGATCACCGCGCGGATGAGCGCCACGGGGATTTTGTACAAGCGCGCCGCGCCGTAGATGAACTTGTCGTAGCGCGTAAACCGAGCCTTGGAAGAGTCCTTGGCCGCCACCCTGTCGCACCCCTTGCAGCGTCTACGCGCCGCCTTCCCCGGTCCCTGTTTGTAAAGTCGCTTGTACTTGCTTCGCTTGGGCTTGATGTTGGTGAAGTGTGTGACGCCGTTTTTGTCCTTGTACATATAGATGTCGGCCGCCACCTGACGGGGAGCCGCCAGCAGGACGAAGGCAAGGACAAAGGCAAGGACAAAGGGCAGTAGGGTCAGGCGCATCATTCACCAGTGATTATAACCGATCACCTTGGAACAACGAAAAAACAGCCGTCGGATATTCCCGAATTGATAGGAAAATATATGAGGGGGAGAACCCGTTTCCCTCGAGAGGCCTCGCAGCACCGCGACGATTTGCATGAGGCCCCTCGAGGGTCGCAGGAGGGACAATTTGTTCTGGGCGCCACCAACGAACCGCTTGGGGTCACCACGAAAATAAGTATGTCCAAGTCGTCTGACAAAAGCAACGTCACCCGGGGTCCGAGCAAGGGGACAGTGGGGCCCACTCCCCCCACTGTGACGCGGCGCGTCTGAAACCCTACATTTCGGGCCCTGAAAGTCGGTTGAAAAAGGTGTCGGAATCCAACCAAAAATCACTACGACCCCCAAAATGACCTACCACGTGTAGGTCTATGTCGCACAGACACCAAGACTGGATCCGAACTGGGAATCCGGCAGCGGCTGGGAGCAGATCTCGTGCCGAATACAACCGGCCGAAATCACCGGGCAACTACGTATTCGAATCCGAGCCGATCTGCTCGGATTCCATCGCGTAAGTGCTTGAATCCTCGTGCCACCCTGATCCCCCCGCGGGACAATCGTAATTTCAGCCCGATTTTTTTTCTGATGGGGTCATATTTGGGGTCGAAAACCGTCGCCGGCGAGAACTTCCATGACGAGCAGCCCGAATATGGCACCTGTCATGGAGCCGGCCCAGAGCTCGGGATTCGCCATCGTGGGAGAGGACTCTGTCACTCTGACGCCAGCTTGACGTCGTTTTTCCGGTAGTAGGCCGCGATGTCCCGACGATATCGCGCCTCCACCGCGGCCAGCCGCTGGCGCGAGCGCTCCACCGGCGCCCAGGCAGAGACCAGGGTGCCGCCGGTAACGTGGTCCGCGTAGCTGGCGAAGTTTTCGTAGCTCTGGTCCACAGCCTGGACCAGGGGACCGTGGATCGTGCGCAGTCGAGCAGTGCCAGTAGCTACCCGGCGTACGGCGTCCCGGTAGTCCCGGAAAGCAGGCAGGTACTTCTCCTTGAAAAAACGGCGCACCCGTTGCACGCGACCGCTCCTTCGAGCCAACAGCAGGTTGGCCTCCAGGGCTCTTACGATCGCGAGCTTGCTGTTGGCCCGGGCAGACGACTCGGCGTACTTCCGGATGGCCTGGCGCTCTCGCACCTTGTCACAGCCGGGCCCGGCCACCATGCTGATGACCAGAACAAACCCCAGCCAGGATCCTACGGCGAACCTCATACCAGCCCACGGGCAACCAGCACCTCGGCGATCTGCACTGCGTTCAAGGCCGCGCCCTTACGCAGGTTGTCGCCTACCACCCACAGGTTCCAGGCGTTGGGTGCGCTGGAGTCCGGACGGATGCGCCCCACGAACACGTCATCGGCGCCCGCCACCTGCAGCGGCGTGGGGAACCGTCGCCGGTCCGGATCGTCGAGCACCTGCACACCGGGCAGCGCGGCGATGCGCTCTCGCACCTCGTCCACGGTGGCCCCACGCGCGAGCTGCACGTTCACCGACTCGCCATGGGCCGTGATCACCGGCACCCTGACCGCGGTACACGACACCCGCAGCTCTGGCAACCCCATGATCTTTCGCGACTCCCGCTCCACCTTGACCTCTTCCTCCGTGTAGCCGAGGTCGGCCTGGGCCCCGATCCAGGGCACGACGTTCTCGTGCACCACCTGCCCCATGACCGGCGCATCCACCGAACCCTCGTCCCGCTGGGCACAGTACTCCCGTACGCCCTTCTCCCCGGCCCCGGACACGGACTGATAGGTGGACACCACCACCCGCTCGAGCCCCCAGCCCTCCTGCAGGCCCACCAGCACCACCACCAGTTGGATGGTGGAGCAGTTGGGGTTGGCGATGATGCGAAGGGGGGGCTGCAAGGCGTCGGCGTTCACCTCCGGCACCACCAGCGGCACCTCCGGGTCCATCCGCCAGGCCGAGGAGTTGTCCACCACCACCGCCCCCGCGTCCGCGAACCGCGGCGCCCACTCCAGCGATGTGGATCCGCCGGCCGAGAACAGCGCAATGTCGATGCCCCCCAGGTTCGCCGTGGCTACGTCCTCAACGGTGAGCTCAGCGCCGCGGAAGGTCAGGGGCTGCCCCGCCGACCGAGAGGACGCCAGCAACCGCATACGGCCACAGGGGAAGTCGCGCTCCTCGAGGATGGCCAGCATCTCCCGGCCAACCCGTCCGGTGGCGCCAAGGACAGCGACAGTACGTTGAGAATCACCCATGGAAGTCTCCTTCACTCACTGGGAAGATACCACGGGTCACAGGCACAAGCGTTGGGTGAAACCCCATGCGTTTGAGCGAACCGCTACTTGGACATTACGAGCCGGGGAGCACCCACGCGACAAGCACGGCGGCGTAGATCACCGACGCTGTGAGCATGCCCGCCCGGGCGGCGGCCAGGGACTCGGACGGGACCTCTTTGACCCAGCGCCAGGCGCGGAAGCCGATGACAAGGACAGCCAGGAGCATGATCCAGCCGAGCAACGAGAGGGCCACCAGCTTGATCGGTGCGCGGAGGGTGTGTTCGACAGTGATGGCCTGAAACGTCGATACGCCCTCGGGATCGCGCAGCGCGAGTGGGAGGAAACCGCCCCAACTCGAAACCTTGGCGGCCCCCTTGGCCAGGTGAGCCACCGCCACCACCGGTGCCGCGCCGGTCGCGGCCGACAGCAGGCACAACCGCCAGCCCTTGCGGTGGCCCAGGACGTAGCCGAAACCGGCGATCACGCCCCAGACGAGCAAGGGAAACAGCAGCAGGAACCACAGCGCCTCCACCCAGCCGAAGGCGAGGCCGGGGAGGTGTGCGTGCAGCCAGTGCGGGGGGGCGTGGAAGTAGGCGTCGAGCCAACGCACCTCGCCCACGACCTCGTGGGCCACGAAGCCGAGCGCGACCATGACAAACCCAGCCTCGAAAGGACGCAGAAGTGACTGTCGGCTCATGGTTGCCTCGCGCGTGACCAAGCCATAGCCCAGGTTGTCGTGAGGGCAGACCTTGGCGCACTGCAGGCACAAGACACAGCCGTCGGACGCCTCGTGGCGGTAAGGACGCAGCAGTGACGGGCAGCTTCGACGGTCGAAGCGCCACCGATTTTGCGCGCTGGTGCAGTCTTTTTCGGCGCACTGGTCACAGACGGACGCCTCCCGGATCTCCAGTTGGAGCGGGGTGTAGCGTCCGTACACCGAGAGCAACGCCGCGGCGGGGCAGAACCCGCGGCAGAAAGACCGCGGATCGCGGAAAACCAGGCCGGTGGCAAAGGCCAGCCCGCCGAGCAGTAGCAGCATGGTGGCCGTGAAGTGTGGCACCCGGTGCACCTCGAACCCCGCCACCAGGAGCTGCAGCATCAGGTAGAGCGCCAGGACGATCCACCCCGCCCGAACCAGCCGGCCGAGCCGTGCGCGGGGCCAACCGACCCGGCGTGCGATGGCGTCACCGACGCGGTTCACCAGCTCCATGGGACAGACGGTGCACCACAGCCTCCCGCCGAGGATCGCCAACGCAATCATCCCCGGCCACCACAGGCCCCACACCGCGAGGGTGGTGAGGTTGGTCTTGCGCAAGGTCATCAAGTCCGCGCTGCTGTGCTCGAGCCCGATGCCGAGCCCGTTCGCCACGAGCCATCCGACGACGCCGAGCGACACCACCTGAAGCGCCACCGGAAATGCCGGCCAGAGCAGGATCCCACGGATCGGTCTCCATGAAAGGATATCGAGGCGGAACTTGGACGGGCTCTTCATACTTGTTCTGGCCTGTCCCGGTCTGGTCTGGCCTGGGCGAGCTGGGATTCGGTGTGGTCGATGAGGGACTGAACGGAGTCTGGGATGGGGCCGGCGAAGCGGCAGAGTCGCCAGGTGCGAAGGGCGAGCTCCAGGTCTCCACGGTCGGCGAGGAAACTGCCGTACTGCTCCAGGAAGGCGGGGCTGTCGAGCTCCAATCCCTCGGCGGGATTGGGCGTGGGCTCTCCACTGAGCTGGGAGACCCGGTTGTACTCCAGGAAGGCGAGCAGGAGCATGGGCTCCAGGGAGGAGGCCCCCACCGAGGCCAGACGGCGGACGTAGCGAACCGACTCGATCTGCTCGTCGCCGCTGTTCTCGGGGGACTGCATCCACTCGTCGCAAAGGGCGATATACATCGCGCGATCCCAGGACGACAGCCCCTGTTTGGCGTGGTGCATAGCCACCTCACGGGCCTTCTCGCGTCCGCTCTCGTCGTCCCCATTCCGCGCGACCTGCACGGTCTCGATCACCAGGGGGAGCACGCTCACCAGCGGCAGTGGAACCGCGAAGTTCCCCGAGGCCACCGTCTCCACCACGCTGTCATGGAATCCTCCCGCCGCCTCAAGCAGCTCGATGCGCTCCTTCTCCGGCAAGGTGTCAAAGGCCTTATGCCACTGCCGGACGGCCTCGGGGTTGTCCAATGCAAGCTTGTCGCTGACCTCACGGTCTTGGTCGCCCAAGGTGTGTACGAGGCGTGCTCGGGCCTGCTGCTCCACGGCCGTGTCCCGCAGGGCCAGCCGGAACAGCAGCGTCTCGAGCGGGTGGGGCTCGGGGAGGTCGGGAGCCCAGGAAGAATGCAACAGCAACCCCAAAGCCAGTGATCGAAGCTCGTGGTCCTGGTCGCAGTGGGACGCGGCGCTCAGGAGCGAATCCTTGAGCCCGCGCAGCACCTTCACCACGTCGGCCTTCTCCCCTTCGCGCTCATGCTCGGAAACGACAAATTCCCGCGCCCGTCGCGCCACCCACTGATCGCGCTCGGCCAGATCCTCGGGCACGCGACTCGCGTGGGGCTCGAGGTACCTGGCCACCCGCACCGCGTCCAGTCGCACCGCCGCCAGGGTCTGGTCGCGCAGAAACAATGCGCCCAGGATGACGGTGTCGGCCTGCATGGCCTCGGCGTCCATCCGGGGAATCATCCCGGGGCGAACGCCGGCGAGCTCCGACGCCTGGGAAGGGGCGGCGGCGGACGCTCCCTGTACCGGCGTGGTCCTCTCCAGGCAGCATTTCTTGTACTTTTTGCCACTCCCGCAAGGACAGGGATCGTTGCGGCCAACCTTCGATCCCGCCGCGGTGCGTGAACCTTTCGGTCCATCGGTGAGCCCGGCGGACACCGCGATCATCTGGGCGACCATGAGCGCCGCGGCCCCCTGCTTGAAGGACGCACCATCGGTGGGGTCGTAGCCGGCTTTGCCGAGCAGAGCAGAGACCGACGCCACCGCCGCTCGCTCTGCCTCGGAACGGGGCTGGTGGGGATCGGACGCGTGACCGTGGCTGTGGCCGTGGTCGCAGCTTGATCCGTGCACATGTCCCTGACTGTCTTTGGATTTGGATTTGTTGCCACTCATGGGCACAACATTTACCACCTCATAGGCTACCAGGGCCAGAGCCAAGGCCAACAGAAGATGCTTGGCGTCCCTACCGGATC
>JAOZUO010000342.1 GCA_029938605.1 Deltaproteobacteria bacterium
TGTTCACCGGCGGCACCCTGGGCTGCTCATCCCAATGTACGTTTGATGTGTCGGCCTGCACCGCGCCGCCCGAGTGCGGCAACGGTGTGACCGATGTCGGCGAAGCCTGTGATCCACTCGTACCCCTCACCCAGACCTGCGCTGATCTCAACTTCGATAGCGGCACCCTCGCCTGCACCTCCCTGTGTACGGTGGACACCAGCGGCTGCGCAGGCTGTGGAAATGGCGTGCGGGAGGGCGGCGAGCTATGTGACGGCGCCGACCTGGACAACACCAACTGCCAGAATCGCGGCTTCTACGGCGGTGTCTTGCACTGCAATGGCACCTGTGACGGTTGGGATGATTCGAGCTGTTTCGGTGAATGCGGCGACGGCGTCATCAACGGCAACGAGATCTGCGATGGCGCCGCCACTGGCTCCACCACCTGCACGTCCCTGGACTACTACACCGGGACGCTGGTCTGCAACGGGACCTGCGACGGCTTCAACGAGAGCGTCTGCTCGGGGACCTGTGGCGACGGCGCCATAGACGCCGGCCTCGAGCTGTGCGACGGCAACGACGTGGGCGCACAAGACTGTACGACAGTGCCCGGAGAGTTCACCTCGGGGACGCTGGTCTGCAACGGAGCGTGTGACGCCTACGACACCAGCGGTTGCAGCGTGATCTCCTGCGGCAACGGCGTGCTGGAATCGGGCGAGGCCTGTGACGATGGAAATCAGGACCTAGGCGATGGCTGTCGTCCCGACTGCACCCAAGAGCTGTGCGGCGACGGCATTGCCGATGCTTCCGACCTGGCGAGCTGCTGGACTGAACCGTCCGGATACCCCATCAATGTGGGTCAGTACGTGTGGGACATGGCAGCAGGCGACCTGAACGGGGACACCCACACGGACGTCGTGCTCGTAACGCGGTACAGCAACCAGGCCATAGTCTACCTGGGGGACGGCACCGGTCAGCTCACTCACCACACGACCATCACCGTGAACAACGAGCCCCGCAGTGTTGAGCTCGGCCACTTCGACGCCGACACCGACCTGGACATGGTGGCCGTCGGCGAGAACTCCAACCTGCGGGTCTATCTGGGCGACGGCACCGGTGGGTTCAGCGAAGCCACCGGTTCGCCGTACAACTTCGTCTGGGGGAACCCCTCCATCAGGGCCGTCGATCTAAACGGAGATGGTCGGAGTGACTTGGTGGCTCGAACGGACACCACTCTCACGGCTTCGCAGGTCCGGGTATACCTCGGTGACGACACCGGCGGACTCACCGAGGCTGCTGGATCACCCCATGTCTTCACCGGGGATCGGGCGGGAGGCTCCAAGGCGACCATCGCGAACTTCGACGGAGACGCGCACCTGGATATCGCAGTGGGTGGTCGCTCACGAGATGCCGTCCTGCTCTTGCTCGGGGACGGAGCGGGTGGCTTCGCCGAGGCGTCCTACTCGCCCATCAGCGTGGGCGCCAATCTGGCCGTTCTCAGGGCAGGGGACGTCGATGGCGATACAAATATGGATCTCGTGGGTTTCTGCTTCACTACGCCCTGTGGGGTCGTGGTACTCTTGGGCGACGGCTTGGGCGGGTTCGTGGAGGCGGCTGGTTCTCCGGTGAATGCCCCCAACGCCCTGTGGGGGACCCTCGGCGACCTCGACGGCGACGGGAACCTGGACGCGCTGATACCGGAGAATTACGGGAACACCACCCACGTGCTTCGTGGCGACGGCGCGGGCAATTTCGTGGAGGCCGCTGGATCTCCTTGGACTTCGACCATCTCGGGGCTGATGGAGGTCATTACGGCGGATCTGAACGAAGACCTGGTGCCGGACGTGTTGGCCCCCTTCGGCACGGGACAGTATTTCACCGTCTATTTGTCGAACCCTTAAAAACCGCGCTTTTTCTCAGCGGATTCCCTGGGTCGCGGCTGCTAGAAGCTGGGACCTGGAGCTGACACCGGCATGACGCAGGACTGCGGCTGCGTAGGTGCGCGCCGTTGCGTGGGATAGCCCGAGATCCAATGCGATCTCTTTGTCTGATAGCCCACGCATCATGCACGCCGCCACGCGGGCGTAGCGGGTGGGTAGGTTCCAGGCGCGGACCCAGGGGGGCTCGTGAGCACCAGAAAGATCGAGTGGCACATCCTCTGGAAGCAGTAAGAAAAAAGTTTTGTCGCCCACGTTGAGAGGTACACGGCGGACCCAAGGCGGTAGTGCGTTCTCGCATTGATTGGATGTGACACTCTGCATCCAGCCTGGACGGTTGGGATAAGCACGTCGCGCAGGCTCGTTCGCGTGAACGATGATACCGGTGTCCGAAAGAATGAAGGCGGGACAACGCAACGCGTCAGCCAGGCGATCGATTGTTCCGGGGGCGGGAGACTCCCGGTCGATTTGGCGGCGCGCCCAGAGGTGCTTCACAAGTCTGGGTACCACGGCCTGGAAACGAGCTGCATCTCCTCTGGATACGGCCTCAGAAGAATCGTACGCTACATATCCCCCTACACCCACGAACTCACGGCCGAGATAGTAGGTGCACCGGCAGAACCCCCTAACTCCAAGCGGCCGAAAAAGGAGCTTCTTTGCAATGGCGTACTTGCGCGGATACTGCTTAGAAAGGTCATCTAAGTGGAGAACCTGATTCGCCATCGGGTCCGGCCGGTGTGGGTCGAAGGGCAGTGATTTTCGCCAGGCGACCTTGGGCACGGCGTCGAGTAGAGCAAGCCGCCAGTCGTGGAGCGGTAGCAGAACTTTCGGATCGGTTCGCTGCTCCCCCACCCAGTCAATGAGCCACGGTACGCCGTGGTCCACCAACGCTCGTAGCTGATGTTCAAGTGCTCCGTAGAAATTTGGCTCGGACCAGATTTCCGCCAAGCGAGTATGGAAGGCTTGGACTCGTTTCTGGTCCAGACGGCTCATGGCGATCACTGAGATTATCGTCTCCTATATGTACTTATGCAGCTCGCACACGCCCATCAGCAGTGGTCTCGGCGACCAGTGTTCGGCGGCTATTGGGCGGGGCACGTCCCGGGCTGCAT
>JAOZUO010000227.1 GCA_029938605.1 Deltaproteobacteria bacterium
CCCCAGCCCCAGCCCCAGCCCCAGCCCCAGCCCCAGCCCCAGCCCCAGCCCCAGCACCAGCCCCAGCCCCAGCACCAGCCCCAGCACAGGCCTCGACCTCGATCCCGCCCCGTCTCCGCATGGTGCGGGCCACCCGCAGGGCCACCCGCACGCCCTCCCCCACCGCTCGCCCACGGCGCAAAGCGCCTCGCCGGGCGCAACCCCGACTCCCCGGCACCCGCCTCGGTCAGGAACAGTCCCTGTAGCCGGTCCTCAGGAGGCGAAGGGCAGCTTCAGGCGACATCCCGAGCAGGTGGCGACGCTCTTCTTGCGCACAGGCAGCCGCAGGTTCTGAGTGCACCGGGGGCACCGGAAGGTGACATGCTCGCCCGACAGCTCATAGCCTCCGGTTTCGGATCGGCTCGGCCCCTCGCCTGCGTGCGGGTACCGCCGACGGATCAAGTACCAGAGCCGTCTCCCGGGTGGTGCCGCTCGCAGGGGAGGAGTCCCCCCATCCCGATGCGCCCGGGCGCGCCCCGCGCGGTAGGCGCGCCTGGCGTGCCCCTCGGCGCGTCGCTGCAGGGGCCGGGTGTCGCCCATCTTGGCCAGCACATAGGCACACTCATCCGGGGTGAGATAACCAAGGTCAGTGATCTCACGACAGATCCGCCGCCACTGTCGCCACCTCCAGTTGACGCCCCCGGCGGGCAGCGTCCCCAATACGAGAATCAGCCCCCCCCCCACACAATCATATCCCCGCCAAAGTCGGCCCACAGAAACGCCAGCCCCGGGATCAGCGCCAACGACGCGAGCGCCACATACAACGCCTGACGCCGCTCGAACCGTGGATCGAGTCGCAAGGGACCTGGGGGTAGAAGCGGTGTCGCCATAGTCTCGTGCTCCGAGCCCGAGAGGCTAGCACACAGTGAACCGCGATCCACAAATCGAAACAGAAGGTGGTCGTACCGTATTTTTTTGTCGTTATTTCTGTGGTCGGAAATGAAATGGGTAGATGACCTGAATGGGGTCGATGTCGCCGCCACCGGTGGGGAAGCTCCACTTGATGAATGTGGAGTAAATGCACTGGGTGAGCATGGCTACGCGCACGGTGTCCACGGGAAAAGTGACCTGGGTGACCCGACCGTTGCGATCGGTGAGAAAACGCACCTTGACGGTACCGGCCACCTTGGGGTGCTTTTTCAGGGTCATCAGATAGCACTGCTTTACCACGGGGAGACAGCGGTGCAGAGCGCGCCGGATTTCGTTGGCGGTGATGCGCTCGCCAGGCTTCTTCAGGACGTCCTCGAGACCGGCGATCTGGCAACCGATGGAGACACGCTTGAGCGCGTCTTTCTCGTTCACGAGCTGCTTGAGCAGTGCCTCGCGTTTGGTGCGCAACACATTGAGGTGGCGTGCCAGGCGGGCGCGGTCCTTCTGGGCCCGTACGAGCGCCGCTTTCTTCTTTTTTGCCTGGTCCAAGGCGTGTTGCCGCTGGACCTCGGACCTGGCCGACCGGTGCTGGAAGTAGGCGACCCCGCCCAAGGCCACCACGAGGCTCAGGATCAGCCCCACCGCCCAGGCGACACGTTGACGGCGGCGACGTCCCCGGTTGATCGCGCTGACCATGTCGCCCATGGTGGCAAAGCGCTGGTCTGGATCGCGCAGGAGCGACCGCGTAACCACCGCGTGGGCCCACGAAGGCACCGAGGACGAAGGCACCGCGGACGAAGGCATCGAAGACGAGGACACCGAAGACGAGGACACCGATCGACTCCGGGGCGGAGGCTCCATCCTGCCGTTGAGCACGGCCTCTCGCAGCTCCGCGAGGGTCTTGCCGGAAAAGGGACGCTGCTGATACAGCGCCTCGTACAGCGCAACCCCGAAGCCGAACTGATCGCTGCGGGCATCCACCGTGGAGCCCTCGAACTGCTCGGGGGACATGTACGCGGGCGTCCCCAGGAGCGCTCCGGCCTGGGTAAGCGGCGTGAGGAGCGCGGACGCACCCGACTGCGCGGAGGGGGGTTCGGACGGGGATCGGCGGTCCGACGGGCTCGGGTCGGCGGGGTCGGCGGGGTCGGCGGGGTCAGCGAGGTCGGCGGGGTCGGCGAGGTATCGCGCCAGACCGAAGTCCATCACACGCACGCGACCCTCCTGGTCCACGAGCACGTTGTCGGGCTTGAAGTCCCGGTGAACCAGCTCGGCGGCGTGGGCGGCCCCAAGCCCTTCGGCGGCCTGGATGAAGACATCCAGGATGTTGGGCAGGGATCGCGGGACAGCACGGAGCCATTCGTCGAGGGTGGCACCCTGCACCAGCTCCATGGCGATGTAGACTTGATCGCCCCAGGTGCCGACGTCGTATACCGTCAGAATGTTCGGGTGGGACAGTTGGGCCATGGCCTGGGCCTCGCGCATCAACCGCGCCTGGGCTCCCTGGCTCCCGCTGCCCCGGCCTGTGTCAGCGCCCGCACCCGTGCCCGCCCTTGGACGAATGAGCTTGAGCGCCACCGACCGCTGCAGGTCGGGATCGAACCCGCGATAGACGACCCCCATGCCGCCGGCGCCTAGCGAATCCACCACAAGATACCGTCCGAGGGAGTCTCCCTTGGACGGGACGGTCACACCGGATGTGGGTGAAGAGCCGGCTCCGGATTCACGGGCCACGGTGGCATCCACGGTGGCGTCGTGTCCGGCATCCACGGTGGCGTCGTGGTCGACGCTCGGATCCATCGCTAGGGTGTCCTCGTTGCCGCCGGGTACGTCTGGCGCGACGGTCTCGGCAAACCCCAGATCTTTCCTCTCGGCATCTTCGTCTCGCATCGAAGCAATTATCTGGGTCTCCCCCACGCGGGTCAAGTGGTACGCAGTGGGAGCGGTACGCAGTGGGAGTGGACAGGCTGCCGCCTGTTTTCCCGTAGATACCGGGCTCCCACCGCCGGCATTCCACCGCCCACCAACCCGGCCCAACCCGGCCCAACCCGGCCCAGCCCGGCCCAGCCCGGCCCAGCCCGGCCCAGCCCGGCCCAGCCCGGCCGGATATCGGACCCGGCATCCGAAATCCGGACTTTGCCGTCCGGATTTCGCACATCTTGGGAAGGGATCCCTCGTTTTGGAGCGACAGAAAAAAGATCAGGGTGCTGCCAACAGCTCTCCCAAGCGAGCTTCGAGCTCAGCGAGGTCAGCAATGGACTCCAGCTCGGTGATGGCGACGTCATCCAAGCGGTATCGGGCAAGCCTCAGAAGCGCATCTCGCCCCTCTTGGCGCCCCTCTTGGCGGCCCTCTTGGCGGCCCTCTTGGCGGCCCTCTTGGCGGCCCTCTTGGCGGCCCTCTTGGCGGCTCTCCGAGCGAATTCGTGTGAGAATGCTCTGATGTTCGCTCGGGGTTGATTGGATGGCTCCGCTCATCAGATCCTCCAGTAATTCATCCTTCGTTGATTGTAGCACATCTCGATCGGCCAACAACGCATCAACCAGCGCCAGCGCCTCGTCGCCGGTCCGCGGTGTCGCCATCAAGCGCAACACGGATACGCCCGGATGCCTTTGGGGTAGGCCCCTTACATGCACCAGCGTCACGTCACCGAGGACGGGTCGTGATGCGTGCCAGACACCAGGTGGACTGCGCGGTGGTAGTCGTAGGCCGGCCAGGGCCTGACGTGGGCGGTCCGCTGAGAGAATGAGCAGCGTCGGCGGACAGAGCGACGCGACATGCGGCACCGACTTATCGTCCTCGGAGAGAGTGGATCTGGCAGCGAGCGCATCAGCCAACGCGTGCTTTCGATGGTCGGCGGCCAGGTCACGCCACCACTCATCCACCAGGTGGCCCAGCTTCGCCAAGGCGCGGACGCAGGCAATCACTCCCGGTGCTCGGGAATAGTGCTCTACAAGTACCAGTCGGTTGGCTACCAATGGGCCCAGTGGACCCCAACCGTCCCCGGGCTTGTCCACCTCGACAATCCCGTCAATGAATCGGGACGCCCTGGGCACCGCGCGCTCCGGTTGCATCGCGCGCTCTCCCTGGATCAATCCCAATATTCCGAACACTCGCTCCTCGTGTCGTCGGCGTCGCATAATCAACTCCCAGTTCGAGAGCGCAATTGCAAGCGCTGTGCCACCTTTCGCCAAACGCAAAGGCGCCCTGGGCGATGGAGTTCTCCGACTTCACCTGTGGTGCTGATTTCGTACCGTGCGCCGCTTGACAACCGGGGCGGCAACTGCTCTATCTGACTGCGAAAACGTGGCTCTTTTGGAGGTTCAGTATGAGTGAAGTAAAACCCAAGCGTATCGCGGCAGCCAAGCAGATGAAGAAGGTCATGGCAGACCACTTCCTGGGCATCGATGCGGCGTCCAAGGACCCCAAACGCAAGGTGGCCTGGTGTACCAGCGTGGGGCCGGCGGAGCTGCTGCAGGGGTTCGGCTTCGAGGTGTACTACCCGGAGAACCACGCAGCTATTTTGGGAGCCACGCGCCAAGCCACGGACTTCATCCCGCACGCCAACGCGGTGGGCTACTCGCCGGACATCTGCTCGTACCTGACGGCGGATGTGGGGGCGTTTCTGAAGGGGCACACGCCGCTGACGCAGATCTACGGCATCGAAGCCGTGCCCAAGCCCGACGTGCTGGTGTACAACACCAACCAATGCAGAGACGTCCAAGACTGGTTCATGTGGTACGCGCGCCATTGGGACGTGCCGTGTCTGGGCATCCAGACCCACCGCAACCTGGGGCCCGTAGCCGACGATCACGTGGCGTCCATCGCCGCGCAGATCGAGCGGCTGGCCGGGGAGCTCGAGGAGATCGCTGGGCCGCTTGATCCGGAGCGATTAGCCGAGTCCGTACGGCTGTCCCAGCGCTGCTCGGAGCTGTGGGAGAAAGTGCTGCTGACGGGATCGAACCAGCCGGCGGCGCTGACCTTCTTCGACGGCACGATTCACATGGGGCCGGCGGTGGTGCTGCGGGGCACGAACGTGGCCGTGGACTACTACACAACGCTGCTGGCCGAGCTGAAGCAGCGCGTGACCGACGGCGTGGCCGCCGTGGAGGGCGAACGCCACAGGTTGTACTGGGAGGGCATGCCCGTGTGGGGCAAGCTGCGGCCGTTGAGCCAGCAGTTCCTGGAGCTACAGACCACCGTGGTGGCCTCCACCTACTGCAACTCCTGGGTCTTCAACCAGTTGGATCCGGCGGATCCCTACCAGTCCATGGCCCGGGCCTACACCGAGCTGTTCATCGTGCGGGACGACGCGGTCAAGGAGGAGTACATCGCCTCCATGTGTGAGCAGTACAAGGTGGACGGCATCGTGTACCACGACGCCAAGACCTGCCCCAACAACTCCAACAACCGCTACGGCATGCCCCAACGGTTGTCCGAGCGGCTGGGGATCCCGAATCTGATCATCAACGGCGACCTCAACGACCTGCGCTGCTACTCCGAGGAGCAGGCGCGCACGTCCATCGAGGCCTTCATAGAGCAGCTCGACCAAGTGGACTGAGATCATGGTCATGGGATTGTACGCAGGCATCGACGTCGGCAGCGGCTACACCAAGGCCATCATGATTGATGAAGTCGGGGAGGTGGTGGGGCGCGGGCTCACCCACTCGGGGGCGGACTTCTCCGCGGCGGCGGAGCGCGCCCGGGACGAGGCGCTGGCCGAGGCCGGGGCGGAAGCCGAACAGATCCTGGCCTGTGTCTCCACGGGGTACGGCCGCACCAACGTGGCCTTCGCCCAGTCCCACCGGACCGAGATCGACTGCCACGCGCGCGGGGCCTATCACGCGTTCCCCCAGGCGATCACGGTGGTGGACATCGGCGGTCAGGACAACAAGGTCATCTGCTTGAATGAACGCGGCAAACGCATCAACTTCACGATGAACCGTAAGTGCGCCGCCGGCACCGGCTCCTTCCTGGAGGAGATCGCCTTCTGGCTGAAGATTCCGCTGCAGGACTTCTCTGATCTGGCGGACCGTTCCACGAATGAAGAGGTGTCCATCGGCTCGTACTGCACGGTATTCGCCAAGACCGAGATCCTCTCTCGCATCCGGGAGGGGGTGGACGTGGCGGACCTGGCCCGAGCCGCCATCGAGTCGGTGGCCAAGCGGATCCTGGAGTCCCAGGTCATCACGGGCACGGTGGTGCTCACCGGTGGCGTCGTGGCCCACGTGCCGTACCTGCGTCGCACCCTGGCCAAGGTCCTCGACGCCGACGTACAGATCCCCCCGGACCCCCAGCACACCGGCGCCCTCGGCGCGGCTCTGGTGGCGAGACAGCAAAACACACAGCCCTGAGGTAGAACCATGGCAGACCTGGATCCGCTCTTCTTTCCCAAGTCCATTGCCGTCATCGGCGCGTCTAATCGGCCGCTCACCATCGGCCACCGCATCGTCAGCAACCTGCTGGATAACGGCTTCACCGGCAAGGTGACGCCGGTGAACCCCAAGGCGACCCCCATCCTGGATCTGGAGTCCGCGCCGTCCATCCTCGAAGTGGAAGGCGACGTAGACCTGGCGCACGTGATCGTGAAGCGGTCCCTGGTGCCCCGGGTACTGCTGGACTGCGCGAAAAAAGGCGTGAAGGTGTGTATCGTGAACACCTCGGGGTTCAAGGAGATGGGGCCCGAGGGCGTAGCCGCCGAGCAGGAGATCGTGGCCATCGCGAAGGAGCACGGGATTCGGCTCTTCGGACCCAACTGCCAGGGCGTCATGAACACCGACCCCTCGGTGAGCCTCTACTCCAACTTCACCTTCGCCGAGATGACCGCGGGACACATCTCCATGGTGTGCCAAGGCGGCGGCGTGGCCGAGGTCATCAACAACTACTTCGGCATGAACCGGGTGGGGCAACGCATGTACGCCAGCAACGGCAACGCCTGCGACATCTCCATCCCGGAGATCCTCGAGTACTACGGCGACGACGACGACTGCCACGCCATCGTGCTGCACGTGGAGAGCTTCGCCAACCCGGCCGAGTTCCTGGAGCGGGTGCGCCCCGTGGCGGCGAAGAAGCCCATCTTGGCGCTCAAGAGCGGCACCACCCCCGAGGGCGCACGGGCGGTGTCGTCCCACACCGGCGGCCTCATGGCCGCTGACACGGTCACCGACGTGATCTTCGATAAGTGCGGCATCCTGCGGTTCCGCAGCCTGGGCGAGCTGTGCGAGGCGGCCCAGGCCTTCGCCACCCAGCCCATTTTGCGCGGCAACCGCCTGGGCATGGTGACCAACGCCGGCTCCCCGGCCATCATCATCACCGACGAGGCCATCGGCGCCGGGCTGCGGGTGCCCGACCTGGCCGACGCCTCCAAGGACGCGCTGCGGGAGAAGCTCCAGGCCATCGCGTCCATCGCCAATCCCATCGACATGGCGGCCACGGCGTCGGGGCCGGAGTTCTCCGCCTCCCTGAAGACGCTGGTGGACGACCCGAACCTGGACGCCGCGGTGATCTGCTTCATGACACCGTTCTTCGTCGACACCCTCTCCATCGCCGACGCCATCGTGGAGCAGGCCCAGCGCACGGACAAGACCCTCATCGCCGTGGCCATGACCAACCCCGATGGCAAGCCGGAGTGGTCCGAGACCGTGGAGCGGGTCCGCGCGGCCGGGGTACCCGTGTACTACTTCCCCGCCACGGCGGCGCGGGTCCTGTACCACATGGACCGGTACCGTCAGCTCCGGGATCGACCTTCAGCGGCGGATTCGGCCCCAGGCTCGGCCGCATCGCCAGAGGTTCGGGGAGATGTGGAGGCGGCTCGCGCGATCCTGGCGCAGGCAAAGCCCGGCCCCGACGGCTTCATGGATCCGGCCGAGGTGTCAGCCCTGCTGGCGGCCTACGACATCCCCTTTGCCCCGGAGGGACGCGGGTCGACCTGGTCCGAAGTCCAAGCAACGGCGGCGAAGGTGGGCTACCCGGTGGTGCTCAAGGCCGAGGCGCCCACGCTGATCCACAAGACCGAGGAGGGCGCCGTGGTGCTCAACCTCACCGACGACGCGACCCTGAAGACGGCCCACAGCCAGCTCCAGGACCGGCTCGGTGACAGCCACGACCTGACCTTCCTGGTGCAGAAGTACCAGGAAAAAGGGCTGGAGGTGATCATCGGTGGCGCCGCGGCCCAGGGTCTGGGCTCCATGATCATGTTCGGCCTGGGCGGCGTCCACGTGGAGCTGTTCAAAGACGTGGTCTTCAAGCTCGCGCCCCTGACTGCGCCCGAGGCCGAGGAGCTCCTGGATTCCATTACCTCGGCGCCCCTGCTGGCGGGATACCGCGGCCAGCCCGCCATCGATCGCGCCGCCCTGGTGAACGTGGTACGTAAGGTTTCGCACCTGTTGGCCGACCACCCCGAGATCGAAGAGCTGGACTGTAACCCCGTGATGCTCTTCCCCGCCCCCACGCCCCCCGCCGTGGTGGACGCCCGGATCAAGCTGGCCTCTCGCTAAAACGCTCTCGACGAGATCGCAGGCTGGAGAAACCCCATGGCACACTGGCTCAACCTCGGACAGATGCTCACGCTCAACGCCCGGAAGTATCCAGAGACGATTTGTCTCATGGACGCCGAGCGGTCTCACACGTTTCCCGAGACCAACGCCCGGGTGAACCGGCTGGCCAACGCGCTGGTTGGGCTGGGCCTGGAGAGGGGCGACCGGATCTCCTGCTTTTTGGAGAACTGCATCGAGTTCGTGGAGATCTACCTGGCCGCGGCCAAGGTGGGGTTGGTGGTCAACCCCATCAACTTCCGGCTGGTGGGGCCCGAGGTGAGCTACATCGTGAACCACGCCGACTCCAAGGCCTTTGTGGTGCACGACGAGTTCTGTCCCATGGTCGACTCCATCCGGGGGGAGCTGACGCAGATACCGGCGGACCGCTTCGTGGTGGTGGGCGACGCCCAAAAAGACTATTGCCCCTACGAGGAGCTGCTCGAGACCGGAGACGAAGCCGAGCCCGTGGCCGAGGTGCGCCCCACAGACACCTGGATCCTGCTGTACACCTCGGGCACCACGGGCAAGCCCAAGGGCGTGATCCGGTCCCACGAGTCCTACGTGGCCTTCTACCTGATCAACGCCATCGACTTTGACTTCCGCCCCACCGATCGCGTCCTGAACATCATGCCCCTGTGCCACGTGAACACCACCTTCTTCACGTTCCTGTTCACCTATATCGGTGCCACCACCTACGTGCACCCGGCCCGGCGATTCGTTCCCGCCGAGCAGCTCGCCATCATCGAGCGGGCAAAGATCACGTTCATCTCGCTGATCCCCACGCACTACGCCCTGCTGCTGGCCATGGACCCGGCCGATCGCGCGAAGTACGACGTCTCCTCGGTGAACAAGCTGCTGTGCTCCTCGGCGCCGGCGCGCACTGAGCAGAAGAAGGCCATCATGCAGTGGTTCACCGGCGCCGACCTCTACGAGGGCTACGGCTCCACCGAGGCGGGAATCGTCACCACGCTAATGCCCAGCGAGCAGCTCACCAAGCCCGGCTCCATCGGCACCGAGAGCCTCGGCACGGACCGGGTGAAGATCCTCGACGAGGACAAGCAGCCCGTACCACGCGGTGAGATCGGCGAGCTCTACAGCCGCAGCCCCATGCTCTTTGACGAGTACTACAAGGCGCCGGACAAGACGACCGAGGCCCACGCCGGCGAGTGGTTCTCCGCCGGGGACATGGGCTACGAGGACGCCGACGGCTACTTTTTCCTGGTGGACCGCAAGAACAACATGATCATCACGGGGGGAGAGAACGTCTTCCCCTCCGAGGTGGAGAACGTCATCTCCAAGCACCCGGCGGTCTTCGACGTGGCGGTCATCGGCCTCTCGGATCCCAAGTGGGGCGAGGCCATCCGGGCGGTGGTCATCCTGCACGACACCCCCCAGGCCCAAGCCACCACCGAGTCAGACATCAAGGCGTTCTGCGTGGAACCGCTCGCCGGCTACAAACGCCCCAAGTCCGTCACGTTCCTCTCCCCCGACGAAATGCCCCGCACCGCCACGGGGAAAATCCTGCACCGCATCCTCCGCGACCGTTACTCCCGGCCCTGATTTCCGGGGAGGTTGCCAACACCTCCCCGATCGCGATAGCCTGTACAGCAGGAGGAGATCCATGAACTATCGTTCACTGAGCGAGGCCCACCTCTTCGCGCCCCTGGGGTTGTTGCTGAGCTTCATCGCAGCCGGGTGCACATTCGACACGGCCGGCGTGGGCACGAACACGAACTCGAATTCGAATTCGACCGCAGTGTGCGGTGACGAGGTGGTCAACGGAGACGAGGCCTGTGACACCTCCGACCTGGCCGGGGCGTCCTGCGCCAGCCTGGGCTTCGGCACCGGGACCCTGGCCTGCGCCAGCAACTGCGACTTCAACATCTCGGGCTGCAGCGACCCGCCCGTGTGTGGCGACGGCACGACGGATCCGGGCGAGACGTGCGACGACGGGAACACCACCGCCTGCGACGGCTGCTCAGCCACCTGCCACCAGGAGGGATGCGGCAACGGAACCCTCGAGTGCACAGAGGAGTGCGACGATGGAAACACCGTCGCCGATGACGGCTGCTCCCCGATCTGCGAAATCGAGACCCCGCCGGGGTGTGGCGATGGTACCGTGGATACTGGAGAGGACTGCGACGACGGAAACACCATCGCCTGCGACGGCTGCTCCCCGGCCTGCCTGGTGGAGGAGTGTGGCAACGGAACCGTCGAGTGCAACGAGGAGTGCGACGTCGGTGACATCGCCGACTGCGACGGCTGCTCCGCGGCCTGCCTGTTAGAGGAGTGTGGAAACGGAACTGTCGACTGCGGCGAGGAGTGCGACGTCGGTGACACCGCCGACTGCGACGGCTGCTCCGCG
>JAOZUO010000228.1 GCA_029938605.1 Deltaproteobacteria bacterium
TAGAGTGCGACCTTGCCAAGGTCGACGTCGCGAGTTCAAATCTCGTCTCCCGCTCTATTACACGTTCGCTAATCGGCAGCCCCCCGCGGCTGCCGGTTGCGTTTTTGGGACCTCGTCTGTCGGTTGACTTATCGTAGGAATCACGACTATAATCTGCCGACCAAAAAGGCTACGCAAATGCGCTTATATAAGACCAAAATTCCAAACGTGGCCGCCCTGATCGTGGAACGCATGATCAAGGACGAAGACATTGAGGTGTCCAACGTCGATGAGGCGAACCTGGACATCGAGGCCGTGCTCAACGAATACCTGCGCCTGGATCGCGAGATCTCCGAGCAGGCGAAGGACAAGCTGGAGCACAGAGGCCTATCCTACAGCAGCTTCGGCCGGGTCAAACGCGACCTCGCCGAGCAGCGGGGCCTCGGTGACGGAGAGGAGACCATCTCCTGGATTTGCAACCAGGTCCTGGAGACGTTCATGCACTCCCCACACGTGGAGGAGGTGTTTGCCGAGGACGTGGACATGCGCCGCAAGCTCAAGGAGATCCTCCGGAACGCCATGGCGGTGGAGAGTGAGCTGGACGAGGAAGTGCGAAAGCGCATCAAGAATATTAAAGAAGGCACCGACGCGTGGGACATCGAGTACAAAAACAAGATGAACGACATCCGACGCAAGCACGGGCTGGATTGAGGACCCGCTCGCATAGTAACTGAACAATGCAGGGCGCCGAGGCGCCCGGCTCACGAGGCGCGACGAGGCGCATACTTTATGATATGCAACGAGAAGCAACGAAGTGAGCCGGGATGGATCGGCGGTTTGCATGGTCTGGGACCATGTGAACGGGTCCTACTCTTTCCGGACGTACAGGGACAGCGTCCAAGCAGCCATTTGAGCTGGGATTTCGGCGATCATTGGCCAACATCCTCGTATACATTGAGCTCGTAGACGACGAGGCCAGCTGGGCGTCGCTGCTCGCGCTGCGCCAGGCGCGGTACCTGTCCACGAGCGTGGGCGCCACCATCTACGCGGTACTGCCCTGCGCCAAGCCACCTCTGTATGGTGAAAACGACATCATCGCGATCCTGTCGCAACAGGGGGCGGACAAGGTCATCCTCATGACCCACAAGGCGCTGGCCCCTCCCCTGGTGTTCGAGAGCCACGGCGAGGCCCTGCTCACGGCGGCAAGCCAGTTCCCTCCATCGCTGCTGCTGTTGCCCGAAGGGCCGGTGGCGGTGGAGATTGCACCACGGGTGACCGCGCGGCTTGGGGGGCTCTTTGTGCGCCACCCCAAGATCACCGTCGAGGAGAACAGCACCCTCCAAATCGACCAGCCCCTCTTCGAGGACACCCACGTCCGCCGCTTCGACACCACGGAATTAGAGCACAGCGTCGTGGCGGTGGTGGCGCCGGATCCTCAGCAGTTTTCACGCGCCCTGGGCACCGAAGAGGCCGAAGTGGTGGTCATCTCCCCCGGTTTTGATGACGAGACCAGCGCCCCCACGGTCGCGCCAGTGGAGGGGCAGCAACTCACCCGCCGGTCCCAACGAATGGTGCTCGTGGGCGCCGGGGTCACCGAAGCGGCGGAGGTGGAGGCCATCAGCCACCTGGCCGAGACCCTCCAAGCGGACCTACGCATCACCAAGGGCGCGGCGGAAAAGGGAGTCCTCCAAGCCCCGCCCCTGGATAAGCCGGCCCTGATCTGTCGCCCGGATTTCATCCTGGCCTTCGGCGTGTACGGGTCACCGGAGACCTTGGCCCATGTGGCCAAGACCACCTACCTGGTTGGTGTGCACCTCGACAAGAAGGCGCCGCTGTTCCAGCGCGCGCAGCTTGGGTTGGTGGCCCCGGTCCTGGAGGCGGCCCAGCAGATGCTGGCCAGCGCCAAAGCCCCCCGCGCTACGCCGGACCTCCCCGATCCCGCCCAAAACATGGCTGACCCCTTGCCCACCGACGACGACGACGGAGACAAAGGGGACCCGCTGCTAGACACCCTCCCCCCTGGAGCAACAGCCGATGGTCCCCCGGCGTCCGCCCCCATCAGGGGGATAAAGATCGCCATGCTCGACACGGACAAGCTGTCCCTGGCGCGGACGACCAAGTCCCCGGACATAGACCAGTTGGCGCACACTCCGCCCATGGGGACCCCCATGTCCGTGGAGCTCCAGGCCATGCTGGACGCGAACGCGAACGCGGACCCCACGCCAGTGCCCTCGGAGTCCGCGGACGCCGAGACCCCGGAAGCCACTGTGGCGGGAGCCGTAATCGAAGCCAGTGATCCGGCCCTGGACGACACTGTCCCAGCTCCCCTGCCCGGTGGCGGCGACCAGAAAATCGCCCAAACCACCCCCGCCAAAACCGACGACGACGACGACACCGCCGACGAAGACGACGACAAAGGGAAGCCCACGCCATGAAAATCCTCGTGCTGCTGCGCGGCTGGCGCCGCACCCCAGACGGCGCCCTCGATGTCGAACGTATCGGCCACTTCGAGCGTCTCGCCCTCGGTGCGGCCCTGGGGCTGCGGGACGAGCGCAGCGACGACGTCACGGTGCAAACCCTGGCGGCAGGTAACGAAGCGGATGACGAAGCCCTCGCCGTAACCCACGCTCTGGGCATCGAAAAAACCTCCCGCGTGTGGGACCCGATCCTGCAGGACATTGACGCCCTTGGCGTAGCTCAGGCGTTGGCGGCGGCCGCCCAGCACGAAGGGTTCGATCTCCTCCTCACCGGCTTCCACTCTCCGGATCACCAGCTAGGGTTCATGGGACCCGCCGTGGCCGAATGCCTCTCCATCCCCCACCTCACGGGGGCGCTCCAGCTGCACTGGAAGGACGACGGGCTGGAGGCAGTACGGAGCTGTGACCTGGGCCAGTTCACTCACCAGCTCAAGACCCCGTGCCTGGTGACCGTCGCCGGTGGGCCGGATCCAGGCACCGCGAAGCCCACCGAGAGCCACCAGCCCAAGCTGCTCACCCTGGACGACATCGGACTGGACGAGACGCGCCTTCGCCCCCGGGTTCGACTCCAAGGTGAGATGCTGTCCGACAGCCGCGATCCCTACGTCACGGCCTTCGTGGACGACGCCGCCACCGTGGTGGAGCACCTGCGCGAAGTGGACGCCCTGCAGAAAGGTCTTCGGCCCTTAGGCCCTTAGGCCTACGACGAAGACGTAGAAGCAGGTGACGTTCCCTGGGCGGCTTCCACCAGCCGTTTGCGGATGTTCTCAGCGGACTCGCGGAACTGCTTCACCTTCTCCTCACCGCCGGTCTGGTCGTAGAAATCGGCCATGGCCTCGCAGCAACGGAGCACCTCCAGGTGGTTGCCCAATGTGGAGAAGATCTCCATGGCTTTTTCGAACCGCTCCTCGGCCTCATGGGCGAAGCCCCGATTGGCGGCCAACTCAGCCAGGGCACGCTGGGTGACGCCAACCTGCTGCTGGTAACCCCGCTCCTCGGCCCGCATGAGCGCCTCCTTGAGCAGGTCCCGTCCTTCGTCCTTTTGGCCCGCGTCCAAGGCGATGCGTCCGCGGATCCGCAGACAGTCCGACCAGAGCCGATCGTTGCCCAGGCTGGTGACGATGTCCTGCGCCTCGGCGAGCATTCCCCGCGCACGATCCAGCTCGCCGGCGAGGCGGTGCGACTCACCCAGGCCGATGAGCTGTCGCGCCTGCTCCAATCGATCCCCCGTGGTGCGCGCGACCTCCAGGGCGTCCGTCCAAAACAGCCGCGCACGTTCGTGATCCCCCAGCTCCTGGAAAATCTCAGCGGCGGCGTTCAGGGACTCCACCACGCCGAAGAAGTCCTCGATTCGTCGGCGAATATCGAGGGACTCCTCGAAACACCGCAACGCCTCTTGGAACTGTCCCACGGCCTGATACACCATGCCCATGCTCGCTAGCGTGAACGCCGTGGAGCGCTCATCGCCGATCTCGTGCCTCAGCTCGAGGGCCTTTTCATGCAAACGCAGGGCTTGGCTGTAGTCGCCAAGTAGGAAATGGACCTTGCCGATGTCATCCAGGGTGCCCGCCACCCCACGCAGGTCCTTGGCGCGCTTGAAGAGCTGCTGGGCCTCCTGGTACCGCTCCATGGCCTCCTCGTACTCACCGAGGCTGCGGTGGATACGGCCTATGCGCCCCAGGGCCGCCCCGCCTTTGCTCACCGCGTCGAGCAGCCACGACAAACGCAGCATCTCCTTGAAGTGGCCCAACGCCTCCTGGTTCCGGCCCACATGGGCGCACACCGAGCCGATGGAATGCAGCGCGTCGATCTTGGCAAGCACGTTCGGCGTCTCGAGGAGCCGCAGCCCGTTTTCGTAGTTGCGGATGGCCTGCTCGTTAGCGAACGTCGCGCGGGCGAGATCCCCGGCCCGGATGAAGCAGAAGGCCGCCCGGCGGGGATCTTCCCCCGCCTCGTTCTGCGCCCCGAGGAACTCGAAGTGGTCCTCACTGGGCTCCCGGATCCGGCTCTCGAGCCACTGGGCTACAAAGAGGTGGAACCGCTTCTGCCGCTTAGGGTCCACCGTGGCTTCGATGATCGAATACTCGAGGTTGTGCTTGAAGAGGTACTCCTCCTCCCGCGGGATCCAGGAGTCGGGCATGGCCATGATGTAGTCCCGGTCCTGCAGCCCATCCACCACCAACCGCAGCCGGTCCGCCACCTCGTCGGACTTCCAGGGGACCTGCTCCTCGTCCTCAATAAGCAGCCGCGACAGCACCACCAGCGCCCCGAACCAGAACACGTTGCCCATGGTGCTGGCCATCTCGAGCACCAGCCGCTCCTCCACGGTCAGGGCCATGATGCGCGCGTCGATGGCGGCCTCGACGCTCATGGGCAGCTCCGCCCGTTCGAATCGCCCCATGTCGATGGCCCAAAGCTCCCGGGAGGTGTCGAGGATTCGTTGGTCCACGAGCATCCGCAGAAGCTGCAGTATGAAGTACGGGTTGCCGCCGGTCATCTCCACGCTGTCGGACACGAAGGAGTCGGGGAGGTCCCCCACCCGGGAGAGCAACGCCCGGAGGTACTGCTCGGCGTCCGCCGGTTTCAGGGGCCCTATGTTGATCTCCGTAACGTCACCCTCGGCCACACCCCAACCGGGACGACGCACCCGGAGCTTGGGCTGGCTCACCGCCACCAATACCAGATGCGCGCCCTCGAAGCCCTCGCCGAGCTCCTTAATCAGGTCCAACGACGGGTCGTCGGCGTACTGCAAATCCTCAAAGACCAGCACGATGGGCGACTTCTGGCTGTCGGCCTCGAAGAACCGTCTGAGCACCGTGCGAGCAATATTCTCATGCTCCAAAGGGTCCTCTTCAAGCAGGTGCAAAAACGGGTTGTCCCGAAAGCGCAGCCCCATGAAGGAGCCGAGGAAATGCAGAATCTCCGCCATGCGACGATCATCGAAGACCTCCTGGCACGCCTCACGCATCAGCTGCTTGGCGTCCTCGGAGGGAGTGTGCTCGGCGATGAGGAAGCGCCGTCGGAGAAGCCGCCCAAGGAGCTCGCAGTCGCCATCCCCAGCCTCGGCGGCGCCCTGGTAGGACCGGACCTCCTGGGGACGTTGCTCCAGTCGCGCCAACCACCCCTCCACGAGCCGGGACTTGCCCACGCCAACGTCGCCCTGGATGTGCACCATCTGAGGCGACATGTACTCCCTGGCCCGCTCCAGCGCGCTGTCCAGCAGCTTGAGCTCGGCCTCCCGCCCCACCAACTCCAGAGGCTCGCTCCAAAGCTTCGACCCCGTCTTCTCTGTTTCATTCGCCATCTTCGACCTCAGCGGTAACGATGTTATCCAGTGGCGGGATTAGACCCTACCCCCGTACTGCTCGGCCCCAGAATAGTCCCAAACCCCAGGTAATGTCTAACTAGTCAATATGAAGTGACCGGTTCCTCAACGTAGATCGTAGCGCTTGAGCAGCCGGTGCAGGTGCTTGCGATCCATGTCAGCCGACCGGGCCGCTCTCGATACGTTGCCCCCGTGGCGCTCCACCAGCCATTCCAGATACCGTCGCTCAAAGGCCTCTACCCACCGGGCCTTGTTCTCCCCAAAGGATCCCTTGGGGTCAAAGGCGAGGGGATCGGGTGACGTAGCCTCAAGCATCTCCAGAGCCTGGTCCTCGGGGATGACAGAGAACGCCTCCGCGGCTTGTCGGAGCGCGGCGACGTTACCCTCCCAACGCAAGTGGCCACCCATGCTACCCAGCGCCGCTGTCACCCGGCGCCCCACCACGGTTCCCTCGTGGCCAAGGTCAGCGAGGATGGACAACACCAGCGGCCCGAGGTCCTCGAGGCGCTCCCGCAACGGCGGAAGATCGATGCGTACACGGTCCAGGGCGTCGCAAAGCTGCTTATCCATGCGTCCGTGGTCCGCCTCCAGTGCCAGGTCCCGGCTCGACAGCGCCAGGAACCGCTGGCCACCACCGGGGGAAGATATGGGTCCCGCTGACAGGGGGCTGCGCCGGCGACGGATAGCCTTGGCCACCCGTCCCTGCATTGCGGGCGGGATCTCCCAGGGCTCCAGCAACGCTACCGTGCCCCCCTCCAACCGCTCCAACGCCCCGGAAACCGAATGGAACAGCAGCTTCTCCAATCGCCCCGGCGACTCACCGGCGCAGTCTACCAACAAAAAGGGCGACGTCTGCAGCGGGCTGCGACCATGGATGACCTGGGCGAAGCTCCTCCTGCCGGTACCCGACTCGCCGTGGATCAGCACCGTCACGTCCAGGGGCGCCACGGCACGCGCCAGCCCGAAGGCCCGGTGCATGGCCTCGGTGGTGCCCACCAGCCCGCCGAAATGATCCTCCCCAAAGGACTCGGTACGCACCCGACGCTGCACCGCCCGAAAGCGAAACCGTGTCTCGCCCACGGTCACCTGGGAGCCGTTGCGCACAAAGGCCTCGCGAATCTCCGCGCCGTCCAGGAAGGTGCCGTTGGTGGAACCCAGGTCACGGAGCAGGTAGCCCTTGGTGTCGCGCAGGATCTCCATGTGCTGCCGGGACACGGTCTCGTCGGGCAAAGGGATATCGTTCTGAGGCGCCTTGCCCAAAGTCACCACGTCGGTGGTAAAAACGAACTCCCGCCCCTTATACGGCCCCCGCACCACGGTGATGAGCATCTCCCAGTACCGAAAGCTCGGCCGGCTCCCGGAACCCACCGCGTGAACATCACCCTTCATATCCTCAACGGTACCGCCTACCCCCCCGCCCGGTCAAGGAATTGGGGGCTTGAGACCCCAGCGCTCCCCCGCCGCTCAAGGAAGATGGGAAGGTAAAATGGGAACATGGACTTGGGGACAAGCTGTGCGGTATCCTGATCCCTGCACACTGTACGTATTGGAGATGGACGATGAAGCTTTGCTGGCAACGGCTGGTGGGCGGGGTGCTGTACGCCTTTGTAACGATGGCGGCGGCGATGGTGGTCTCGCTCGCGGGGGCGCCCACCGCCTGGGCTCTGCCCGCTACGTTGAGCGTGGCGGACGTGGACGGCGACGCGACGATCACGCTTTGGGTCAACGACCGCGCCATCGATGGAGACGAGCGGACCTGGTGTGAGGTGCGCGTGGAGGTGTCGGAGGTGGACCACGGCTGGACCGACGGGGACTCGGTCACCGTAGCGGTGTTCGAGGACGATCTGGTGTTCAACGACCTGATCTTCGAGACGACGATCTCGGTCACCGCGGCGGAGGTGGCGGCGGGGATGGTGGATCGCACCCTGGACTGCAGCGGATCCTTTTTTACGGGGGATCTGGGACTCTCGGTGGAGGTGTTCGCCGAGGCCCACGTGTCCAAGGACACCTGCTCACTGCTGTGTTTCGACGACTATCCGGTCACGGCGAATCTGAGCGTGACCGTGGACGACGACGACCCTTTCGAACAAGACGACGACTCCCCGACCGCGGTAGTCCTGGCCACCGGGAGCTTCGTCAACCGCATCTGTCGGGACGCGGACTGGTGGTCCTTCCAGATCACCGAGCCGTCCCAGCTCACCCTGGGGCTCGTCTTCGACCCGAATGTCGGGGCGCTGTCGGCAGCGGTCCTCGAGGCCACGGGGCTGACGGAAGTGGCCACCTCGACTCCGGGGCTGGGCGGCGCCGACCTGGACGCGCTACTGGCCGCGGGGAGCTACTACCTGCGGGTGACCCACGACGCGGGCGACGACTACAACTTCTATGACTACAACATCACGATCTCCTCGACAGGCTGCACACCGGGGAACACCGAGGACCGGGTGTGCGGGGACTGCGGCATCGAGACCCGCTCCTGTCTGGCGGACGGCACCTGGGACGCCTTCAGCCCCTGCTCCGACGAGGGCGAGTGCTCTCCCGGCGACGAGGAGGGGCGCCCCTGCGAGGGCGGCGCCGAGCAGCGCACCTGTGAGGCCACGTGCATGTGGAGCGCCTACGGTCCCTGCGAGGGCGGCTGCGCCAGCGGAGAGACCGAACCCTGCTACGGCGGGCCGGAAGACACCCGGGACATCGGCCTGTGTACCGGAGGCACCCGCACCTGCGGTAACGGCGTCTGGGAGGACTGCGAGGGCGCGGTGCTGCCCACCTACGAGCTGTGCAGCGACGGCCTGGACAACGACTGCGACGGGACCATCGACTCCGCCGATACGAGCTGCTCCACGGCGAGCCCACCGGACGAAGGCTGTGGGTGTAACGCGAGCGGTACGGGCGGTACGGGCGGTACGGGCCTAGACCCCGAGAACCTACTGCAAACACTGTTGTTATTACTGCTTCTGCTTGCGGTCATGGGCCGCTCCAGGGCCAAAACCTGGACGGCCTAGGCCAGCGGGCTATCCTGAAATCACCGAGGAGGTGACAACCATGGACCTGGGCGACTTGGATCAACGCATCAACTTCTATGTCTCACAGCTCGACGAGCCATCCCAGGTGGACCTCGCTCAACGGCTCTTGGACCTGACCCACGCCTTCCCCTTCTCGGACTTCGACTACAAGCTCATGTACCTGCAGAACGCGGGCGTCCTCTCCTTCAACAGCTACGAAGATCTTCGATCCATCTACCTGACCTCCAACCCACACCTCGGTCTCTTCGCCCAGGATCCCCGCCGATTCGGTGAGGACTGGGGCAACGCGCACCTCATGGGTCTCGACGCACGCATCCGTCGCCCCACAGCCGAGCTGGACCCGCGCTACGAAGGGAAGTACGACCTGTGGCTGGACGCCGTCCGGATTGGCGTCAAGGCCGCCCGGGCCATTCGCACCGATGGCGAAGGAACCCTCGTCGCCAAGGCCATGCGCCACGGCAGCGACCAGGCCTTCTGGATGAACTTCAGCCAGCTCCAGCTCGAAAACTGCGACGTCTTCGTCTTCATCGGCGTCTGGGTTGACTGCCTCATCTACTGGATCCTGTCGAGCGAAGAAGCCTCGGCCAACAAGTACCTCAGCCACATGCGCCGCGGCGGCATCCAGTACCAAATCGGCATCAACAACACCAACATCGACGAGTTCAACAACTACATGGTCCCAGCGGACGAAGTCATCGAACGCATCCGCCAGCTCGGCGGCCTATAGCGGCCTATAGCGCCCCGTATGTAGCGCCCCGTATGTAGCGCCCCGTATGTAGCGCCCCGTACCGAAACAGCCTACTACGACTCCACCTGTCATTGAACGTTGCTCTCTTGCAATGCCCCTTTCGCTTCCCATGTGATTTAATCCGTTCCCTCCTGCCACCGCTAGGAGCAAGTACCCAGCCTCCCTCCCTGCCATCGCAGAGAGCGGGGTAGGGCGGGTCATGGGCGGCGCCTGCCGCGACTGCAAAAAATGGTTCTCAACGACCGCACGGCGTCTACTGCCCCCCCCCTCGCCTCGCTCGGATCCTGCAACCCCCTATCCGTTAGCAGCAGTGCTTGGATGACGCATTTGTGGACGCTCTCGATCGGTTCTGAGCCGATGGTCATCCCGGTGTAGCGAACCGTCAGGTAGACGCTCCGGCGTCATGTCCCGCTGCGGATCGGCACCTCTGACACCTTGGTGATGGGCGGTGGACAGTCCTGAATGTTTGGGACATCGTCCACGACAGGGACCAAATCAAGAGGCTAATATAGTAGCCATGCAATTTGGTCCGATATAGGGACCAAACTATGAGCCTAATACATTAGAGGAGCAGTATGGTCCTATATAGGGACCAAACCAAGAGGCTGATATATTAGCCAGGCTGTTTGGTCCGCAACGCCACGACCTGGGCCTCGAAAGGGAATATTGAAATGTTCTCGGCTGGAAGTCGACAAACCGATCACGTCGTGATCCAGTCTGGCATAGGGTATTCCCACCCAAGGAGCCCCATGACAGGACCACAGCTGCTCAATGAAATCCTGGACTTCGTCAATGAGAAGACCCAAACCTACCTCGCTGAGCTACCGCTGTGCGAGATGGCTACGCTCACCGAGAGCCAAGCGTTGGGCACTGCGGCGGCCAAGGCCGCGGGCCGCGCGGATTTCGCTGCCTGGAGTGAATTGCTGGTCGTCGCTGCCAAGGAGCTGGGGCTGGACTGCCCGTGTTGTGGTCGCCATCGCAAGTGGTAAACGCGACCGAAGGCCCCACTGCGGATCACCGTGCTCGGAATGGACATCGAGGTACCCAAGCTGTACCTGGAGTGCGGCCGCTGCCATGCGCCCGGCGTGAGCATTACCGTGTTGCTCACCGGCCTGTCCAGTGGCGAGGCCGGCCGCGGCACAAGCAGACAGAAACCTGCCGCAGGCCCATACAGGATGACAC
>JAOZUO010000343.1 GCA_029938605.1 Deltaproteobacteria bacterium
GCCAGCGATGCATCGGCGGCTTGAGTGATCAAGTAATATTCGATCGGGTCCTAAGCCCCCCCAAACACTCGTCGCACAGCTAGCGTGAACGCAGTACCCCTGTAGCCCAGTCCCGGTCACCTGTCATTGAACTGCTTGTCATTCCGAGGGAAACGAGGAATCTCTCCGGTGGAGAACCAAATCATTGGTAGACAACCCAACCATCGATGAACAAGACGTAGTGGAGCGACCGGTTCGCTCCTGCTCGTAGGTGCTTGTGGAGCTTTACGGTGTGGAAACCAGAGCGTTGTTGCAAACCGAAATCACCTCGGCGCAGTTTTCGTACAGGACGGGGGAGTGGGTCCTGTCGCTATTTTGTGACCTTGAGGGAGGTGCAGATCTTCTTGAGTAGCTCCTTTTCCTTGTTCGGACCGGAGCACTTCGCCGTCACACCCTTGGTCTTGCCTTTGACGGACACCCAGATCTCAAGCAGCGCGCCCTGGGGCTTTTTCACGAGCAAAAAGCCGCCTTTGACGGGACGGGTTTCCTCGATCTGCTTCTGTCCCATCATCGTGGCGAGCCGCTTGAGATGCGCGCGGTTCTTGGCCGCCAGGGGCGTCAGGTGCACGTTGTACTCGAACATGCCGTCTGGCAACGGGTAGCTGTAGGTGTGGCCGTACTCACCCTTCTGGAGGGTCTTGGAGCCCTTGGGGATCGAGATTTCGTATCCCATTTTGGCATCTGACACTGTGGCGAGGGTGATCTTGACACCCTTCTTGCCGTCTTTCTTGTCCGCCTTCTTGCCGCACGCGACCCCTGAGAGTGCAAATGCGGTGAGGATGACAAACGTCGGGATGAGCTTCTTCATGGTGTACCTCCGGTGATGGCGGCGCGTGGCCGCGTTCGATAGTTGTTCGCTGTAAGATGCAAACCCTATACCGGACTGGTCGCCCGAAAAACACTGGAATTTTGTGGGCGGTCGTGATTGGGCCTTGGGGGGTTCAGCACCCAGCCCGTGGACGGGTCGGGGGACGGAGCACCCAGGTCGCCGATGCATCTCTGGCTCGACGCCCTGCACTGGACAACGAATATCCGAGCGGGTCCTGAGTGTTGGAAAACTGGGTCTTTCAGAGGAGCTAATTCGCGCGCAGTACGTAGCGGTCCGTGGTGTTGCTGGCCGACCGGACGTAGAGGTAGTACTGCCCATCGAGTTGGATGAGCTCGGGGCCGTCGTTTCCAAAAGTACTGCTGGTCACCGGAAGGATGGGGTTCATGGTGGACTTGGTCCAGGCGTACAGGTCCGGGGAGCGCGCGAGGCCGGTGCTCCAACTGGCCGTGTCGTAGGGCGGGTCGGTGCTGCCCTCATAGGCCATGTAGTAGTAGCCCCCCTCTTGAATGATACGGCTCCGCTTACCCACGGTGCCGCTGTCCCAGTCAGACGCAGAGGTGGGCAAAATCGGGTTGCCGGAGTATTTCTGGGGAGCGTTCCCCGCAGTGTAGGTGGCCAGCCCGATCTGCACGTCGACGCCGTTGAAGCCGTGGTAGAAGAGGTAGAAGGTCCCGGCCTCCTCGTACAGGGACGGGGTGCCGATGTTGGCCGACTCCCAACCCGAAGAATCGTGGATCAGGATCGGGTTGTCCGGGCTGCGCGAGAAGTTGACGCCGTCGGTGGAGGTGGCCAGACCCACATCGCCGGGGAAGGCCGGGTTGGTCCCGGCGCCCTCGTAGACCAGGTTGTAGATACCCCCGCTTTTCCAGATGCCGGGGAAGGAGGCGATGCGATCATCAAAGAAGGGGATCTGGCCCTCGGCGGTGGCGATACTCGTCACCCGGGTGTAGGTCGTGTCGTGCCAATAGACCCGAAGCTCGAGCGTGTGACCCGGATCGGCCGTGAAGCTGAGGTTGAAGATCTTGTAGGTCATGGTGGCGGCGAAGTCGTCCCGGTAGAGCACCCGGGAGGCCAGCACAACACCGCCGGTGGAGTCGTACACGTCGAGGGTCACCACCTGCGTATGATCCGCGTTGGAGTCCACCATCAGCCGGTAGGAGGCCACGTTGGGACCCGTCCACCCCGTCTGATAGGGACCGAACACCAGAAAAGCCGCCGCATCGTCAGCGGTGTTTGCCGACCACCCGTCCGCTTCAGCCCTGCCAATCTGGTGGCTCAGGTCCGCGGCCGCGTCGAAGGCCCGTTCCCAGGTCCCCCCGACATCGAGCACGATTCCCTGGTCTTGGAATGTGAGGCCATCGGTGGAGAACGCCAGGCCCGTGGCGAACCGTGATCCCGCTCCTAGATCGTACCCCTGAATGTGGTAGGTAAAGAGGGTGCCCGCCTCAGCGAGGATGGATAGAAAGTGCATGTGGAAGCTGGCGCCCAACCCCGACGTGTCCAGCTCGAAGTGCGCCTGCCCATTGTACGCCATCTCCAAGGTGGGGCAGGTTCCCTGGCAAGACCAGAGCCCCCAGGTACAGTCTGCCTGACAGGTACGCTCCTGGACACCACAACCGCACACGAGGCCTTGCTCCACCTGACCCACGAAGCAGTCCCCCTCGTCCATACACAGCCCCCAGGTACCATCCCCCACGCAGGTGCGCGTACCGCACAGGCCGCAATCAGCAGTTTGGCCAGGGGTACAGGGCGGCACGCTGTCACAAGCCTGGTCCTGACACAGCTCGTTCGGGACCGCGCAGACCTGACAGACCGCGCCGCCCATGCCGCAGGCGGTATCCTGCACACCTGCCAGACAAGCGCCGGTGGCGCTGCAGCACCCCGCCGGACAGGAGGTCACGTCGCACGTCTCACTCAGGCAAACCGCCGAGCAGCCGTCGCCGCTCACGTTGTTGCCATCATCGCAGCCCTCGCCCGGGTCCAACACACCATCTCCGCACAAGTCCACCGAGCCATCAATGCCCGTGGCGTCCCCGCTGACATGGGCGTCGGCGGAGGGGACACCGGCGTGAGCGCAAGCCCCGACCAGAACCCAGGCGAGAACCGAGACGAACCAGGGAATG
>JAOZUO010000229.1 GCA_029938605.1 Deltaproteobacteria bacterium
TCCCTATATGGGACGTAACTCGCCTGTTGGCAGCTCAACCCCTGAGTTGTGTCCCAATTTGGCCTGCGCTTAGCAACCTGCTCTGTCCCGTCTATCTCAGTGTTCACCAGCCCGTCGAACGGGGCCTTCGGGCGGAGTCGTTCCACGACACGCTCGACGATCGCGCCCACGGTGCCCAGGCGATGCCGAACATGTCCTTCACTGAGATCTTGTCAGTGCGTTGGGTCAGGAAGGCGACGGCTTCCTCGAATGGCGCAGAGCTACTTCTCCCGGTGCTCCCGTAGGGACTCCAGGGCGTGCACCAGGTGGGTCAGGGTCTCGTTGACCGGCACCGCCACGCCCAGCTCTCGTCCCCGATGCACCACGGCGCCGTTGATGGCGTCGATCTCCGTGCGGCGACCGCCCAGTATGTCCATGAGCATGGAGGAGCGGTTGCTGGCCGTGCGGCGGGCCACGTCCTTGACCCGGGCCATGACCGTCTCGGGGTCCAGACTCACCCCCGACTCCTCGGCCACCGCGATACACTCCGCCACGGCCGGCTCCAGGATCTTCGTGGCCCCCTCGGCGGCCAGGATCCGCCCATTGCGCACCCGCAAAAGGGCCGTCAAGGCGTTGATGCCCACGTTCACCGCGAGCTTGTTCCAGACGAGCTCGTGAATGTCGTCGGCCGCCACGGCCGGTAAGCGGGCCTCGGTGAACACGGCGGCGATCTTTTCTGCCCGGTCCGATCGCTCCGGGTAGACGTCCCCAATGTGCGTTTTGCCCTCACCGGCGTGGTGCACCCGTCCGGGACCCAGCAGGTTCGCGCCCAGGGAGGTGGTCCCGGCCAGTAGCTGCTCCCGGGGCAAGGTGTAGGCCAGCCGCTCTATGTTGCCCACACCGTTTTGTAGGGTGAGCACCACGGTGTCGGCCCCCAGGAACTCCGCGATATCATTGGCGGCCGCGGCGGTGTCGTAGGCTTTGACGCACACCAGCACCAGATCCGGCGGCGCGTCCCCCGCATAGATGGACCCGGCGGAGGCCTCCACCTCGAAGTCCCCGCCCACGCCCTCCACGGTGATGCCGTCGGATTCGATTGCCTCGGTCCGCTCGGTGAGGGGATCCACCAGGAACACCCGGTGGCCGGCCCGAGCCAGATACCCACCCAGCAGGCATCCCATAGAGCCCGCGCCCATCACGACTATTCGCATCCAATCCTCCTCGGGTCCGGCAGCCGGATCCGTAGTTCTCAGAGCTTCTCGAACTCGTCGTCGGCCATGGTGAAGGTGTGTTCCGACGCCGGAAAGGTCCCAGCCACCACCTCATCCCGGTAGGCCGACACCGCCGTGCGGACGGCCTCGCCGACCTCCCCGAACCGCTTGACGAATCGGGGCTGGAACCCCCCGCCGCCCAGACCGAGAAGATCGTGCAGCACCAGCACCTGGCCATCACATGCCGGCCCCGCGCCGATGCCAAAGGTCGGGATCCGCACCGACGCGGTGATCCGCTCCGCCACGCGGTCGGGTACACACTCGAGCACGAGCGCGGAGATCCCCGCCTCCTCCAGGCGCAGGGCGTCGGCGAGAATTTTCTGGGCCACGGCCGCGGTGCGCCCCTGGACCCGGTAGCCCCCAAGCTGGGTCGCCGTCTGAGGCGTCAAGCCCAGGTGGCCGCACACGGGGATGCCCGCCCGGACGATGGCGGCCACCGTGTCGACGACCGCCTCCCCACCTTCGAGCTTGATCAGATCGGCGCCGGCCTCCTTGACGAAGCGGCCGGCGTTGATTATGGCCTCGGGCACGGTCACGTTGTACGACATAAAGGGCATGTCACCGATGACCAGACCACGACTCACTCCACGGGACACCGCCCGCGTGTGATGCAACATCTCATCCATGGTCACCGGGAGCGTGTCGGGGTAGCCCAACACCACATTGCCCACCGAATCCCCTACCAGGATCAGATCGATGCCCGCCTCGTCCACCAACCGGGCGAAGGGATAGTCGTACGCCGTGATCATGGTGAGCTTCTCACCGGCTCCCTTGCGCACAACCAGACTGCTGAGATCGACTTTGTCGCCCATAGAGTAGCTCCCTCAACCCACGCGATAGGTGGCGGCGGCGTCGTCAGACTCCCAGACCCGCACAAAGGACACCGTGAGACCCGGGGTGTCGATCCGGGCGGATATCTGCTCGTGGAGATATCGGCAGAGGTGCTCGGACGAGGGGTTTCGAGCCTTGAACCACTCGTGATCATTAAGAAACTTATGATCAAACTCCTCGAGCAGGTCGTCTACGTGGTTCTTGAGGATCTTAAAATCCAGCAGCAGACCCACCTCGTCCAGCTCGGTGCCCTCTACGCCCACCTCGACGATCCAATTGTGCCCGTGCAGGTTCTCGCATTTCCCGCCGTAGCCCTTGAGCTGATGCGCCGCGGCGAAACGTTTCCGAATGGCGACCTCGTACATGGAACCTCCAGGCGCTGGTCAACGCCGATAATGCTATTGAACCAGCGGGACCCGAATGTCAAATGGAAGTCGCCCGGGCCCCGACTCGTACCGGGCGGGTCACCGGGCTACACCAGACGCCAGGTCATCCACAGGGCGGCGATGACCACCACCGTCACCTGCAACACCTTGAGCACCCGGACCGCCACCGCGGACCGTACCCGCTCACCGGGGTCAAAGCGCATGAGCTGGGTCAGCCGGAGCCACCAGCCGTCGGCCCGGACACCGATCCACACGCAGATGGGCACCAGGGCGATGCCCGCCACCACGTCGATGAGGTAGTGCATCTGCAGATAGAGCGTGGACATCACCGTGGCCAGAACAAACGGCAGCAGGACCATGCCGAACCACCGGCTGTGGCGGAAGGCCACCATCATCACCACCAGGGGCAAGGCCGTGTGCAGGCTGGGGAAGCAGTCGTAGTCAAAGCGCATCTGCTCCATGCGCTGCGCCAGGTACCACTTCATCTCGAAGGTGGTGTGATACAGGTGCGGTATCTCGAACCGCGGCCCGGCCACGGGCACCAGAATGTACAGCGTGTAGCCGATGAAGGTCGTGGCAAAAATGGCCAGAACCAGCTCCCGAAAGGCCTCCCGGGGCCGGAACATATAGAGGAACACTCCCGCCACCATGGGGTAGACGTAGTAGCCCACGAAGTAGACGATCTTCATGAACACCGTCATGGGCTCGGAAATGAGACTCTGCATCCAGACGCTGGCGTGCCCACCAAAGAGCGCCAGGTCAACGCGGATCATGACCTGATCCTTGGGGGTATTGCCCAACCACAGGATGATCTCGTTCAGGTGCAGGTGCTTGAGGGACTCGTAGACGCCCAGAATCATGATGGCGGGCGTCCAATCCCTGGCCGCCCGCCAGATGTTCTTCCAGCCTCCACCGCCCTCGTCCCGGAGCCCGGGCCCTGGCCTTGGATGAAAGCGCTGGACCAAGGTCCACAGACCCACGCACACCATCACCAGCACAAAGAACTGCGCCGAGAGATAGGTCAGGCGGGAATCCCGCAGGGGCTCGAAGATGGGGCGGCTGTGGCCCAGACTCATGGCCACCAGCAGCACGAGGAACACCCCGCCCACCGCCTCCTCGGGACGGATGAGAAACTTGTCGTCTGTAGCCGAAGTAGCCGCGCCCCTGAATCGGATCCGGGTCAGTTCTTCGGGGTCGTATCGTCTAAAAAAACCCATAGCTGGTCGCGCGTCCCAAAAAGAATGCGACATCATATATGCACTGCCCCCCGCAAACAAGCCCGTAGCTGGGCCGTACCCAGAACCTGGAACACCCTTATGGGCACATTGACCACGGCCGCAATATTGTGCTGTAATGTCCGCTTCATAGACAGGCGAATCCAGGTATGGCGCCCGACGGGTGTCCCTGCCAAACCGGTCACGAAGGAATCATGGCACCGTCCGCAACCAGCCCGGGATGGTTCGTACGCGTCATCGGGCGCGTCGTAACGAAGATCCGCCAGAGTCTACGCAGCGAGCTCGTGCTCATCGCGGTACTGCTGGTGGTTTTCTCCGTCCTGGGTGCCTTCAGCTTCTGGTACTTCGAGCCCAGCCGGACCCTGGGCGAGTCTTTTTACTGGTCCCTTGTGACCATGACCACCGTGGGCTACGGAGACGTAACACCCAAAACCCACCAGGGCCGGATCATCGCGACGGTGCTGATGTTCGCCGGGGTCAGCATCCTGGCGCTCATCTCCGCGTCCATCGCCTCGTACCTGGTGGAGCGGCGCTTCAAGGAAGGAAAAGGGCTAAGTCAAGTGAACTCCAAGGACCATCTGGTGGTGGCGGGCTGGGCCTCCCAGGGTGAAGTCGTGCTGCGCAACCTGAACGTGGCGGCGCCGACGGAAATGCGCGAGGTCGTGCTGATCAACGAGATCGGAGAGCAGGAGATCGACGCCCTCACCGCCAAGTACAAGAACGTCAAGCTCCGCTATGTTCACGGGGATCCCACCCACGACTTCGTGCTCCGGCGAGCCAACGTGGACCAGGCCGCCGTGGCCATCGTCCTGGCCGGGCGCTACGGCGCCGACACCACCGAGGATGCCGTGGACAGCCGCACCATCAAGGTGGTCATGGGGCTGCGCAGCTTCTCGACGGAGCTGCGCATCTTCGCCGAGGTACGCTCGGTGCAAAACGAGCAGCACCTGCTGCGAGCCGGCGCCGACGAGATCATCTCCCCGGCGGAGATGGGAGCCAACGTCCTGGCCAACGTGCCCCTGTCACCAGCCCTGCCCACCATGCTCAAGGAGCTGCTGGCCTTCCACGGAAACGGGTTCCAGACCGTGGACATCCCGCACCGATACGTGGACCAGCCCGTCCAGAGGCTCTTCGAGCACTACCGGAAGGTCAACGCCATCCTCGTGGGCCTGGTCAGCGAACGCAAGAACCTGGCCTTGGATGACCTGCTCCAGGACACCGAGGGATCCTTCATCGACGCCTTCATCCAGAACCAGTTCTCCCACCTCGAGCAGGGGCTCGAGGAGAGGAGCCGGTTTCACGTTCGGGTAAACCCGGCCGATGGCGATCTGATTCACGCCGGGGAGCAGGCCATGGTCATCATCCGCCAGACGGATGAGAAGGTCACCGAATAGATGCCCCAGGAACTGCTGCGCAAGATTCCGCTGTTTTCCGAGCTGAGCGACGATCAGCTCCGCAAGGTGCAAGACCTGTGCGAACGTCGCCGCTACAAGGCCGGCGTGAAGGTGATCTCGGAGGGGGAGGAGGGAGACGAGATGTTCATCGTCGTCGAGGGCGAGGTGGAGGTCTCCAAAGCCATCACCTTCCAGGCCCCGGGCCAGGATCACGTGAAGTTCGAAAAGCAGCTGGTGGTGCTGCGCGAGGGCAACTACTTCGGCGAGGTGGCCCTGCTGGCGTCCGATACCCGAAGCGCCACCGTGACGGCCCTGTCGGACCTGGACCTCTGGGTGCTCCAGGGCGCGCCCATCCAGAAGCTCATGGCCCAGGACTTCGAGCTGGGCTACCGTCTACTATCGGTGATGTCCCGGGAGCTGTGCGTGCGCCTGGGACGGGCCAACGAGGACATCCGCAAGCTCATGACCGCCTTCGCCATCGCCATCAACCGCTAGGAGCATCCTGTTGACCCTCCCCACACGTCATGGCAATACGACACGAGCAGCACACCTGCCGCTTCTACTGCTGCTGGCAACAGGGCTGGCGCTGCCCGTGGTTGGCTGTCGTCGCAAGGGAGCCAAGGCCTTCAACCAAGGCCAGGGCCACCTCAAAAAGAAACACTACGCCAAGGCCATCGTCAGCTTCAAAAAAGCCGTGGAACAAAACCCAGACTTTGGCGAAGCCCACTACAATCTGGGGGCCGCCCGGTACCAGCTCGCCGCTCGGAAGCTCAATGAGCTGGTGAAAAAGCGCGGCAGCGGTGCCCTGAAGTCGGCGCTGGAGGCTACCGGAAGCAACAAGCCCGTGACTCCTGGGATCCATCCCCCCCGACAAAAGGCCCTCCAGGCCGTGCTGGTCAAGGAGCTGCGCCTCCTCCCCGCCGATTCGGCCGACCCCATCGTCACGCTGATTCGTCAGGCCCTGTCGGCCAAGCTCAAGGCGCTCGACCTCTTCGAGAAGGGCAAGTTCGTGGTCGTCGGCAAGTCATCCACCCGCCGGGCCATGCTGGGCAAGCTGAAACGGATCGTGCGTCTGCGAGGGATCCTCCGCAAAGAGGGTGAGAAGGATCGCGGCCTGTGGCTTCTGGCCGTGGCCCGGCCGGCGCTGCTGACGGAGCAGGCGACGAAAAAATCGCGGCCCCACCCCCCCAAAGAACCGAAGCCGTGAGCATCAATAGGCGAAAAGTTTTGATCCTGGACCTGGCCGTAGACCAGGAGATGTACCGTCCCACGGCCCACTGGCGATCGCTGCTCGGGGAGACCCCCAGCGTCAGCGTGGCCCTGGTACAGGGCGAGACGGTAGTGGATCTGGATCGGTTCACCCACCTGATCGTCACCGGCTCCGAGGCTTCGGTGCTGGACCACGCGGCGTGGTTCGACCCAGCCCAGGAGACCATCCGGGCCGCCGTGACGCGGGGACTGCCGGTGCTGGGGAGCTGCTTCGGGCACCAGCTCATCGTTCGGGCCCTGGACGGTCCGGCGCACTTGCGGCGCTCGGCCCGGCCTGAGCTTGGCTGGTTCCCTGTCCAGACCACTGGGCAGGATCCGGCGGGCCCCCTGGAAAGCTCCTCGCCCATCTGGATGTTCTGCTTCCACTTCGACGAGGTGTTCCATTTGGCCCCGTCCTACCGCGTCGGGGCCCACACCGAACACTGCGCTGTCCATAGCTACCGCTACGGGGACGCCCCCGTGTGGGGGGTGCAGGGGCACCCGGAGATCTCCCCTACCGAAGGGGTCGCGCTCCTACGCGCCTTCGCGGCCAAGCAGCCGGATCCGACCAAGGAGCCAGACCCGGCCAAGGGGCCAAACCTGACCAACCCCTCAGACCTGGCCGGGATCCTGACGCGGGCACTGGCCCAGACCCCGCGCGACGACGGCTTCGGCGCGGTGCTCACCCGTCGCTTCCTGGAGATGGCGTAATGCGACGGTTGCAAGCACTGGTCGTTTTTTTAAGCCTATGTTGCCTGCCCTGGGCCCGGGCGGCGGCGCAACCCATAGACTCCTCGGCCACCTTCGGGCAGCGGTTGGGCACCGGACGCCTCTCCGCCGTGGCCTTGAGCACCGTGGAGCCCCGATACCGCTGGCTCGTGGACCTGGGCTACAACTACAGCCGCTCTCCACTCATGGCTACAAACACTGGCCTCACGGGCACCCGTAACCTGGTGGCCGACCAGCACCAGACCGAACTGAAGCTGGTGCTCGGGCTGCCCCATATCCAGGTAGGGCTGGCCATGCCCCTGGTGGTCTATCAGAACGGGGAGCCGTGGATTGACTCGGCCGGCGTCTCTCACGACGGGGTGCACTGGTTCGCCGTGGGGGATCTACGACTCCACGCCAAGGCGATGTTGCTCGATCCCCGCCGCCACGGCTTCGGCATCGCCGTGGGTGTGGATCTTGCCGTGCCCACGGGCCAGGGAGATCATTTCACCTCGAGCCCCTCCGTGGTGTTCCGGCCACGCCTGGTGCTGGACTACTGGGTGAAACGCGTCGCCTATTTCGCCCTGAACCTGGCCTATGTGCTGCGCCAGGCCGAGCGACTCGAGGAGCTCATCATCGACGACCAGCTCGAGCTCAGCCTCGGGCTCATGGTGCGCTTTGGCGTGCTGGGTCGACCCTTCTTTCTGTTCGCTGAGATCGTAGCCGCCACCCAGGTGAGCGATCCCTTCGGGGTGGACGGCGGCACCCCGGTGGAGGGACGATTCGGAATCCGGCTGTCGAACAGTGACAATTTTTTCTTGGACATCGGCTGGGGAGCCGCCCTCAACCACGCCGACGGGCTCCCCCGATACCGCGTGATGATGAACCTGGGGATGACCTTCCTCATGCCGGGCATGAGCCGAGAGCGAAAGAGGCCCGCGGATCGGGACAAGGATGGCGTCCCCGACAGCCAGGACCGTTGCCCGAACCAGTCCGAAGATCTGGATGGCTTCGAGGACGCTGACGGCTGCCCGGAGCCCGGAGAGGCCGTCCTCTCTCCCCAGGACCGCAAGCAGTACCGGCGCCCGGCGAAACCGCGCTGGTGGCAGAAGTGGCGCAAGAAGCGGGATCTGGCCAAGACCAAGCGGGACCGCAAGGCGGCCCGGAAAAAACGCGACGCGGCGGCTCGCAAAACGTCCACCGGGGACAGCAAAAACAGCCAACTCCAAAAGCGGCTGAAGAAGCGTTCCAAGCGGCTATCCGAGAAGATCAGCAAGCTGAGCAAGCGGCTCAAGGCCGGGTCGAAGCGGGTGAAGAAATCTGCCAAGAGCCTCAGCCACAAGATCAAGCAGGCGCGTCCTCGCCCCCGCCCTAGCCCCCGCCCTCGTCCCCGGGCTCAGCCCAAGCCCAGACCCCACCCCCGACCAACATCCCCTACCCGTCCCCGGTAAACACGAAGTAGAAGGTCAGCACAGCCTGGATCGTGTAGTTAAGGAACCGCTCGTCCCAGGGAACGTAGTACCGCGACTCCAGGGAGACACTCATTCCGAAGGGATAGTGACGGACGTTGTCGCCCTTGCGCTTGAACCGATAGAGGAAACCGACACCCACCATCAACTCGGCCCGGGTCTCGTCCGGGTCCTCGAGCAGATCCTGTCCCTGGGTAGTGAGGGCCGCGCCGGCCCCGACCGCGATATAGAAAGGACTCGGCGTACGCCAGAGCACCACTCCGAGCATGGAGAGCATCTGGAGCTGACCCTGACGCTCGATGGGGGTGGGCCCCTGGTCCCGGGAGGGGCCCCATACCAAGGTGTAGTGGGTGTCGAGCATGAACGCCAAGCCGTACCGACCCACGTCAAATCCCGCCCGAAAGTTCAGGGGAACCGTCACCGCCCAGCGCCGATTCTCCTCGTCCGCGAACTTGAAGTTGGCCAAACCACCGCCCGCCCCGCCCCCTACAAAAAACCCGAAGGAGGTGCCGAAAGCGCCGTTCCAGGGCTCCGAGGCCCGGGCCGTGGAGGGCGCCCACACCAAAAGCAGCGCCACGAAAAGAAAAATCCGTTTCATTGGATCAACATACCATAGGTTCAACGAGCGACTGTATCCGAGGCCCCCTCCCGTGGCCGTAGCCTGTGATATAATCCCCATCGCTAACGGTGGCTATTACGCTGGGTTTTCGTCCCAGAAACGGCAAAGATCGCATGCGCATTTCAGGACATCATCGTGGACTCGTTGTGACCGCCGCCGGGGCGCTGCTGCTGGTGCTGGGGATCGCTCTGGCCGTGGCGAGCAAACCCGAAGCGGGCAAACCCGAAGCGGGCAAACCCGGGGTCAAACCCAAGGCACCCACCTCCGGGAACACGCTGGACTGTAAGGTCCTCGAGCAGCAGCTCTCCAAGTGCGGACCGGCCATCGCCGCGGCCTTCGATTCGGGCCTCGGTGGACGACTGGCCAAGCAACCACCGCTCTTGCGCGGCGCCATGCTCCGAACCATCTCCGAAGAGTTCGTGACCCAGGTGGCGGGCCCCTGCTTCGCAACCAAGGGGCGCATCAAGCAGGCAGCCGCCCTGCAGTCCTGCCTGGTCGCCGCCAAGGCAAAAGCCCCCAAGTGCCCCGCGGGCAAGGGCAGAGGCGCCACCGCCAAGTGCCAGACTGCCCGGCAACTGGAGCGATGCCGCACCTTTGCCAAGTGCCTCGCCGTCAAGATCCGTGCCCTGCCCCAACCCAAAAAGAAGGCAGCGCCCGCTTCCAAGCCGTCATCCAAGACAGCACCCAAAACAGCGCCCAAGACAACGCCCCTGCCGTCAAAATAGTCCGCACCCGAAAAGAAGGTACCCAAGGCCGGCACGAGCCCGCGTCGGACCAGGGGACTCGCGTGGACCCCAAAGGGTTCCATGTGATTAAATCCGTTCCCTCCTGCCACCGCTAGGAGCGGGTGCCCAGCCTCCCTCCCTGCCACCGCAGGGAGCGGGGTAGGGAGGGTCATGGGCGGCGCCTGCCGCGACTGCAAAAATCGGTTCTCAACAACCGCACGGCGCCTACTGGCCCCCCCTCACCTCGCTCGGATCCTGCAACCCCCTATCCGTTAGCAGCAGTGCTTGGATGACGCATTTGTGGACGCTCTCGATCGGTTCTGAGCCGATGGTCATCCCGGTGTAGCGAACCGTCAGGTAGTGCATCCGCCCCGGCAATACGCACCCATGGTGCGGGCCCGAGCGCCGAATGGCACCGCCTACGGCCGGGCGTGCCGGATTTCTTCTTTCTTCAGAAGGTGAGTCCGGTAGACGCTCCGGCGTCATGTCCCGCTGCGGATCGGCACCCCTGGCGCCGTTGGTGATGGGCGGTGGACAGTCCTGAATGTTTGGGACATCGTCCACGACAGGGACCAAATCCAGAGGCTGATATAGTAGCCATGCCGTTTGGTCCGATATAGGGACCGAATCAAGAGCCTACTGCAGTAGAGGCGTAGTGTGGTCCTGTATAGGGACCAAACACAGAGGCTGATATAGTAGCCAGGCCGTTCGGTCCGCAACGCCGCGATCTGGGCCTCGAAGGGGGGGGACCGGCGCCTGGAAGCTCGACAATCTCGAGCCAAAGGCCAATGCTGCGCGCCATCA
>JAOZUO010000344.1 GCA_029938605.1 Deltaproteobacteria bacterium
GGCACTCCGGTGGTTGGGACAGCGACACGTGGACGCCCGGGTCATAGCGATCCTCAAGACGAAGCTGGACGCCGCAGATAGGGCACAACTCTCGAAGGACGTTCGCTACGCACCGATCTGGATCGCGGAGATCATCCGGTCCATTGCCGAGGGAAGTGGGGACTGATGAACGGATACATCGAGCAACCCAAAGAGCGCCGTCGCTTGTTCTGTGAAGAGGCACAGGAACGCCTCAACCTGCCGGCTGCGTCTCTAGGGAAGGACTACTGGGTGTGCCGGTATAGCGTGTTGCGGAAGTGCTTCCGTTGCTGAGCGGTCCCCTCGGCCTCGAGGCCCTCGAAATGAAGAAGGCGTATCCCCGTGGAGTATGCCTCCTTCACCAGGCGGGTCTTGCCAATCCGGCGTCGTCCGTAGACTGCGGTGAGTCTGGAGCGATTCGGGTGGTCGATGAACCGCCTGAGCGAACGTAGCTGCGCGGTACGCCCGATGAATGGATGTGCTTCGGTCAACGCAAACACCTAAAACAACACCAGTAATCACTGCTGTTCTGTACTCATCGGCTGAAGTTGATCAGGCGAAAAGACGCCGATAAGGTTGATTTTCGACCCTAACTGGCGTGATATCGAGGTGCCGAATCACTGCCGATTAGCTGTCTATGAGTATCTAATCGGCGTTGAATCACATGGGTTCCGTAGGCCGGGCTCTACTCCAAGCCGGGCTCTCCTCGGGACACCAAGTTGCGAAATTCGTCCATCCACTCAAAAAGCTGTTCGAGCAAAGACCGACCCCTTCCGCTTCTCTACATTGGTGTTGACAAGCTGACACGGGGTGTTACTAATTGTTGATACTTAATGATAAGTACATGCATTTAGTAACAGGTCCTGCAATCATGACCAGGTCAAAATCCCAGGAAGTCATCGAGCTGGTTCGACAGGCCGGAATTCTGCGTCCCAGGGACCTGCAGCGGCACGGTATCGCCCGGGAGTACCTGCGCAGACTACACCGCCAGGGGCTGCTGGAGCGCCCGGCGCGTGGCCTGTACCGCCTCCCCGATGCCGAGGTCACCGAGAAGCACAGCCTGGCGATGGCTTGCAAGCAGATCCCCCGCGGAGTGGTCTGCCTGCTGTCCGCCCTGCAGTTCCACGAGCTGGGCACCCAGGCCCCCTTCGAGGTCTGGATGGCGATTGACGTCAGGGCCCGTAGCCCCAAACAGGATGACCTTCCGCTGCGCATTGTACGCTTCTCGGGGAAAGCACTGGAGGCCGGGGTCGAGGCACACCTGGTGGAGGACGTTTCACTCCGAATCTACGGGGTGGCCAAGACGGTTGCGGACTGCTTCAAGTTCCGAAACAAGATCGGGCTGGATGTAGCCCTCGAGGCGCTGCGTGATGCCTGGCGCCAGAAACTCGTGAGCATGGATGAGCTCTGGCGCTACGGTCAGATCTGTCGCGTGTCCCGGGTCATGCAGCCGTATCTGGAATCACTGACATGACGAAGAAACGCGATATCCCGGCTTCGGTGCGCCAGCGACTGCTGAATCTCGCCCGTGAGCGGGGCGAGGACTTCCAGGCGCTGCTGACCCGCTTCGCCTTGGAGCGATTCCTATACCGGCTGAGCCAGTCCGAGCACAGCGACCAGTTCATTCTCAAGGGCGCCTTGCTCTTCTCGCTCTGGAGCGACGATCCGCACCGGGCTACCTGGGACATCGACCTGCTGGGCTACGGACCAAGCACCCTGGACCGCCTGCAGGAGGTGTTTCGGCAGATCTGCCAGGTTCGCTGTGACGATGATGGACTGACCTACCTCTCCGACAGCGTCACCTGCTTCCGTATCAAGGAAGACCAGCAGTACGAAGGCGTACGTGTGCAGTTGCGGTCACAGCTGGGCAAGGCGCGAATGCGGATCCAGGTAGATGTCGGTTTTGGCGATGCGGTGGTTCCGCCACCCAAGACGGTGGACTTTCCCTCCCTGCTGGAGCTGCCACCCGCTCGCTTGCGCGCCTATCCCCCCGAGACGGTAGTGGCCGAGAAATTTCAGGCCATGGTCCTGCTGGCCATGGCCAATAGCCGGATGAAGGACTTCTACGACGTGTGGTGGATGGCTCGAGACTTCGCGCTCGAGGGCACCAGGCTGAGCCGGGCCATCAAGGCCACCTTCAAGCGACGCCTGACCCCGCTGCCCACCGAGGCGCCCCTGGCACTCACGTCCGTTTTCTACGAGGAGACCGCCAAGCAGACTCAATGGCGAGCCTTTTTGCGAAAAGCGCAGCTAAATGACCAGCAGGCCAGCTTTGCCGAGGTCATCACGCTCCTCGAGTCCTTCCTGATGCCGCCTGCGCTGGCCCTTGTGGACAGCCAGTCCTTCGAGCAGACCTGGCCGCCAGGCGGCCCGTGGCGACCAAAGTAGCCGGCTTCAATCCCGTCCTTCTATATCGCCGTCGCCGTCGCCGTCCTCGTCGTCGTCCTCGATGTCGTCGTCCGATGACAAGTCGTCCGACCGACTTGGTCCCGACTTTGCGGTGCCGCATAACAGGAGGGTCCTACCAGTCGTTTGGCGGCAGCGGAGCCACCGGTGGTGAAGGGAGAGATTCCTCCTCGTCGCACGGCTACGCCGGCTCCTCAGTCGGAATGACAGCGTGGCACAGGTTCTGCCCTGTCATTGCCCGTGCGGCCCTTGTGGCAGGGGGGCGTGGTCGATGGCGTTGCCAGGGGGGTGATTCCGGGCTACGCTCTTGGGCGCTGTCCTTTTTGGCGAGTTTTTCCTGGTGGGTGGGAGTGTGCCATCCGTCTTCTTTGGGGTTACAGAGTGTCTGGAGCGCCCGTTTCGGGTGTCCTCTGGGTGTCCTATTGGAGGAGTGATATGCAACGTAGAGCTGTGTGGTTTCGGAGTCTGCGGCTGACAGCCGTGGCCCTGGTGGCCCTGGTGGCCGTGGGGTGGGTTGGCGAGGCGCGGGCCGATACGATCAT
>JAOZUO010000087.1:0-2198 GCA_029938605.1 Deltaproteobacteria bacterium
GCGGTGCCCGTCTTCTTTCTGAACCCAAAAAAAATCGGCCTGCCCCGACGTTGGCGGTGTCGCTGACGCACTCGCCAGCGCCCCACGCCCAATGTTATGTGCTTGTCTGTCCCCCGGGGAGAAAGGATGAAGATCTTGCGCCACGATTCGGTGACGAGAAGCGTCGCGGAGTCCAAGTGTTTGATATTCCGTCAGACCGGGATCCAGCGACAGGTCCCTCCGAGGATCGGCACCCGTCCTGAGTTGTCGATGGGAGTACTGGGCGGGGTGTGGTACCGTATTCCCATCAATGGAGGGAAACCTATGTGGCGACTATTAGGCGTATTGGCGATTACTTGTGTGCTGTTCGTTGCCTGTAGCGACGGCGACTCTCCGGGAGGGGACGCCGGGCCGGGAAATGACGCCGGATCGGGCGTCTGCGGAGACGGTGTGTTGGATCCGGGCGAGCAGTGTGACGACGGCTCCAACAACTCGGACTCCGTACCCAGCGCCTGTCGCACGGACTGCCGAAGCCACTACTGCGGCGATGGCATCATCGACTCCGACGAGGTCTGCGACGGCGAGGCGCTCAATGGACTCGACTGCACCGACCAGGGGATGACGCTGGGGACGCTGGCTTGCGCGGACGACTGTGCCACCTTCGATGTTTCTGAGTGCTCCCACTGTGGGAATGACGAGGCAGAGGGCGACAGCGCCAGCGACCCCCATTACGAAGTCTGCGACGGTCCGGATATTCGAGGTCATGATTGTAACTCCATTGCGCAGACAACTGGGCTACTGGCCTGCAATGCGTCTTGTGGGTGGGATCTCAGCGGATGCGTCATTTGCGGCGATGGCGTCCTGGATTTCGGTGAGGAGTGCGATGAAGGGGTGAACAACGCCGATACGCCCAACGCGGATTGTCGTCCCAGTTGCCAGTTCCCATTCTGCGGCGATGGCGTGGTGGATGATCTGCTGGGTGAGCAATGCGACGACGGCAACACCGTGGATGGAGACGGCTGTAGCCAACTCTGTCGGTTTTCGGCCGTCGCGCTTGCGTCCGGTTTGAACGGTCCCACTCTCTTTGCTGTGGGCTCTGCTTACGTCTATTGGACGAACTACACGGAGGGAACAGTGAAGAGGGTACCGATTGTGGGAGGTTCGGTGGATCTTCTTGCTTCGGGACTGGCGGGGCCCTGGGCCATCGCGGTGGACTCGACTCAGGTCTTTTGGACGGACGTTGGCGTTGACCCAGAGCATATCCCAAATACTGGTACGGTGACGAGGATGCCGCTCGCGGGAGGGACGGCGAATGTCTTTAAAACGGAAGAATCAAACCCGGTGAGCGTGGCTGTGACTTCGTCGTACGTCTACTGGTCGAATGACCGCAGTGCATTAAGTTCGGTGGAGAGGGCGACACTCACAGGTACGGACGCCGAGGTTCTCGTGTCTGGAATGAACGGCGCCAGCCGTATCGCTATAGACTCCACCCACATCTATTGGACGAGCCTGTTCTTTGGCGAAGTGTTGAAGGTGGTGCTCGCGGGAGGGACTCTCAGTGACATCGATGCCGTCGCGCTCGGCCAGAGCGGCCCCGCTGATATCGCCGTGGATTCTACCCACGTCTACTGGACCGTCCTCAATACAGGCGCTGTGCGGAGGGCTCCCGTTGCGGGTGGTTCTGCCGCCACGCTCGTGTCCGGACAGAGCAGTCCCATGGGCATCGCCGTGGATGCCACGAACGTTTACTGGATCAACAACGGCAGCGGCGACGTGTTGCAAAGACCGCTGGCCGGTGGCACCATTCTCACGGTCGCGTCCGGGCAGAACAATCCCACCGTCATTAAGGTGGACTCGACCCACATCTACTGGGTGAACAGCGGCACCGGCTCCGGCGACGGATCCATCATGAGGATTCACAAGTAGCGCTTGGGCGATTTCGGATACGCTTGTCTCGCTCCGAGTGACGGGCGCGATAGGGCTTGCTTGGCGGGGGGGCCTTGTGCCATGCATGTGGGACACTCAGGATTGATCGTTGGTGCCCATGTTTCGTCTCCTTTCCGTGACGTCTGTCTGTTGGATGATCCTCGGGGGATTGGTTCAGCCCGCCATGGCTCAGGAACCGCCCGCGAAGCGTGTGGTGGCGCAGCCGCCCGCGAAGCGTGTGGTGGCGTCCAGGCCCGCGAAGCGTGTGGCGCCCAGGCCCGCGAAGCGTGTGG
>JAOZUO010000087.1:2298-28313 GCA_029938605.1 Deltaproteobacteria bacterium
CCAGGCCCGCGAAGCGTGTGGCGCCCAGGCCCGCGAAGCGTGTGGTGGCACCCAGGGCCGCGAAGCGTGTGGTGGCGCCCAGGCCCGCGAAGCGTGCGGTGGCTAGGCCGGCTGCGAAGCGGGTTGTGGAGGCTGGGCCGGCAGCGCGGAGCTACCAGAGCGTTGTGACGGCCAAGCGGTCGCCGGAGGATCCGTTTCGTTCGGATCGGTCGTTGACGGTGGTGGGGCGGCGGGAACTGCGGGAGCGGGCTCCTAGAAGTCTGCCTGAGGCGCTTTGGGATAGCGCCGGGGTTTTTGTGCAGCAGACCAACCATGGTGGTGGGTCTCCGATTCTGCGGGGCATGGTGGGGCCCCAGGTGCTGATCCTGGTCGATGGGGTGCGGCTGAATAACTCGGTGTACCGCACGGGGCCGGTTCAGTATTTGAATCTCATTGATCCGTACAGCATCGATCGCATCGAGGTGTTGCGTGGGCCGGGCTCGGTGCTCTATGGTTCCGACGCCATGGGTGGGGTGATCCAGGTCTTTGGGGCGAAGCCTGATACGTCGGGTGGGAGGGACGGATTCCACTTTGGGGGGCGGGCTCTCCAGCGGTTCTCTTCGGCGGAGCTGGGACTTGTGAACCACGTCCGCGCCGAGGTGGGGTACAACGGGTTCGGGGTGCTGGGCGGCTGGACCCTCAAGAGCCTGAGCAACCTGACGGGCGGGCGAGGCGTGGGCGAGCAGTCCTACAGTGGATACAACCATTGGTCGGCCATGGGCGCGGTGGAGCAACGCATCCAGGGGGGGCTGCTGTCGGGCTGGAAGGTGCGGATGGGCTATCTGCTGGCTCGCATCCACAACGCCGGGCGTACCGACAAGCTCTACACGAAGAACTCGCTCCAGATGTATGACAACTTCGACGACCTGGTGTACGGCCAGATCCACGGCCTGCTGAGGCCCCTGCGTACCCGGGGTCGACTGATCCTGTCCTACCAGCGCTTCTTCGAGCGCAAGGACGCTTCTGTGGTGGCCGACGACTTCGCCACCGTGATGGAGACCACCCGGGATGAGACTCAGGTTCACACCCTGGGAGCCGATCTTCAGCTCCGAACCCTGCTGTGGGGCCGGCGGCTGCAGCTACAGTACGGAGGGATGTGGTATCACGACAACGTGGGGTCGAGTCGCCAGTTCCGGTCGGCTGGAGACTCCTGGGCCCAGTTGGATTCGCTCCCCTATCCTGACGGGTCGAGCTACCACAACTGGGGTGCCCACGCGCTGGTCACGGGGGTACCCGTGCGGGCAAAGGGGCACGAGCTGCACCTCACCGCAGGCTACCGACTACACGGCATGCGCGGGGAGGCGCCCTCCCAGCTGTCCCTGCCCGCGGTGTCGTTTTCCCATGTGGGGCACGTGGCGCACGGGAGCGTGCGCTACATCTACCGGGATCGGGCCGTGCTGGCCGCGACCTTCTCCCAGGGCTTTCGGGCGCCCAACCTCTTCGAGGCGGTGATGCTGGGCGACAGCGGGCAGTTTTTCCACGTGCCCAACGCCGACCTGGGGCCCGAGCGCTCGGACACCATGGAGCTTTTGTTCCGGGGGCGCTTCGGCCGGGTACGCTTCGGGTACACGTTCTATGCGACGCTGCTGCACAGCCTGATCAAGCGCGACTTCACCACCTTTGACGGGCAGACCGAGGTGGGCGGCAAGCCGGTCACCTGGAACGTGAACGCGGGCCGGGGCCTGATGTTCGGTATGGCCTCTACCCTGAAAATTCGAATGGGGCGCGGCTTCTCCCTGGGTGGACACTTGACCTACACCTGGGGAGAGCAGTGGGTGGACGACGGAATGGATCTGCCCCTGCGGCTCGTGCCGCCGCTGTTCGGGGGCGCCCGCCTGCGCTACGACATGCCCGCCTTTGGAAAGATCCGTGGCTACGCCCAGACTTCCATTCGCGGCGCCGGCAAGCAGAGCCGCCTGTCTCCAGAGGACATCAAGGATTCGCGTATCCCCGATGGGGGGACCGAGGGCTGGGCGGTGTGGAACCTGCGGGTGGGGGCGCATATCAACCGGCACGTGCGGGTGACGCTGGCGGTGGACAACCTCACCAACAACAAGTACCGGTACCACGGCTCCGGCCTCTGGGCCCCGGGAACCAACGTTATGCTCACCGCCGAAGGCGACCTGTCATTTTAGCACCTCGACCTAGAGTCATCGTGATCGGTGCGGGGCCGGCGGGGTTGATGGCGGGGGGCCAGGCGGCGTCGGCCGGCGCCCAGACCCTCATCCTGGAGAAGATGAAGCTGCCGGGGCGGAAGCTCGGAATTACCGGAAAGGGACGGTGCAATCTTACGAACCGTAGCGACGTTGCTGACTCCATCGCGCACTTTGGCAAGACCGGTTCCTTTCTACGTCAGGCCTTCGCGCGGTTCTTTAACGAGGACCTCATGGCGCTGCTGGTTGACCTGGGAGTGGAGTTGGTGACCCAGCGGGGAGGGCGGGTCTTTCCGGCGAGTGGTCGAGCCACCGATGTTGTAAGAGCGTTGGAGAGGTGGGCTCGGAGTTGTGGGGCCCAGATCCGGCTTCAATCCACGGTTTCGGAGGTCCTGATCCAGGATGGGAGTGTGGTGGGTGTTGTTTGTGGTGGAAAAAAAACTTCCTGCGCGGCGGTGATCCTGGCTACGGGGGGAGCCTCCTATCCCAAGACGGGGTCCACCGGAGATGGGTACGCGTTCGCAGCCGCCGCGGGGCATACCGTGGTCCCCATCCGGCCCGCGCTGGTTCCTCTGGAGACCGCGGGGGATGAGCGTGAGGGCGCGAAGCTGGAGGGCGCGAAGCTGGAGGGGCTCACTCTCCGCAACATCAAGGCGCGGATGTTTGTGGACGGCAAGAAAGTCGCTGAAGAGTTCGGGGAGCTACTGTTCACCTCCTTTGGGATAAGCGGCCCCGTGGTTCTGACGCTCAGTGGAGAGGCTGCTTCCGCTCTGGAGGAGGGGAGGAAAGTAGAGCTGTCCGTCGACCTGAAGTCGGCTCTCGATGAGCGAAAGCTGGATGGTCGCCTGGTCCGCGATATTACCTCCCGGGGCAAAGAAGACATGGCCAGCCTGGTGCGGGGACTGGTACCCAGGGAGCTGGTCGGGGTGTGTCTCAGGCAGTCGGGCATCCCACCGGATCGGAAGGTCTGCACGGTCTCGGCCCCCGAGCGGCGGCGGCTGCTGACCTGGTTGAAGGACTTTCGGTTGGAGGTGACCCGGGCTCGGCCCATTTCAGAGGCCATCGTCACGGCGGGGGGCGTTGCGACTGGGGAGGTGTTTCCGAAGACCATGGAGTCCCGGCTGATCCGGGGGCTCTATGTCGTTGGGGAGGTTCTGGACATCCAGGCTGACACAGGTGGGTACAACCTCCAGGCAGCGTTCTCCACGGGCTGGATCGCGGGGCGTGCGGCCGCGGTTAGGGCCCTTATCTCAACGGAGGGGTAGGATGGACGCCGGGCGGGGTGAAGCGGCCATCTGAGTCGGCGTCGATCCACACGGGGTTGGTGAATCCGAACACGGACGTGGCCTTGTTGCGGAGCACCTTGAGCCCAGTGGTTGAGCGGGCGACCACCACGTACCAGGTGTCGCGTTTCGGGGTGAGCTTCAGGGTTTTTCTCAGGCGTATGGTGTTGCAGCGTGCGGGCTTGCCCGGACCCATGGGGGTGGCCCGGCCCACCTTGCGGCCCAGGTCGATCTTTATCAGGGTCTTGCCGTTGGCCACCACCTCCACGGTGTCCACCGGGACCCAGCAGGCGGCCTGGACGGTGAGCTCGAGCACCGTGGGTTGGCCCGGTGTCGCCTTGAGCTGCGCGCCCACTACGCTGTCGGGGCGGACCTTGGGGGACTTGGGATCCATCGCCCGGGTGAGGGTGATGTACGGCCCCGAGCTCACCACCACGCGATGCTTGCGGATAGCGTCTTCCACGGCGTTTTTGGGGAGGTCCGACGGGGTGTCCAAGGTCTTTCCCACCAGCACGAAGTTCCGCGGATAGCCCGCCTCCTGGTAGCCCAGCCGGTGCGCGTCGGAGTTTCCCGTGGCGGTGAAGCGGTGGCCGGTGTTGAGCAGCATGTACCAGTCGCGCAGGTTCCGCTCGACCTTGTGGGGCTGGTACATCCAGTCGCCGTTGAACACCTCCACGGCGTCGTAGCCCTTGGCGAAGTCGTGGCTGAAAGCTCTGCCGTGACGGCGGTCCAGGTCCACCTGGTTGTAGTAGCCGATGGAGCCCATGCGCGGATGGTTGACCTGGATGATGGGGTGGGTGGGAAGGGAGTGCCAGTGGCCAAACATCTCTCGCGGCGTCTGGTTGGTGTAGGGAGGCACGGGGGACTTGGGGTCTAAGGGGAAAATGTTGAAGTGGCCCCACTCGGCGCGCCGGGTGGTGATCTCACAGCCCACCACGGTGGCGAGCCAGCGGCCGAGCCGAGCCCTGCGCGCTGCCGGCCCGTAGTCGGTGATGGCGTTGTGATCCGTCGCCACGGCGTACTCCACGCCCACGGCCGCGAGTTGGATCAGGCGCCCCGTGAGGCTCAGGTCACTGTCCATGGAGGGCGCCGCGTGCAGGTGCAGATCCGCGGAGATGGCGCCGGTGGTGTCCACCTGCCGGCCCAGGGTGACCTTCAGCGATGTGAGCTTGCCCGGCCCGATGGTGACGAGCGCCTCGTGTACTTCGTACTCCAGACCCCGGGTCACCATGACGCGGTAGCGCCCCGGCGCAAGCGTTCGGGTTCCGGCGCCCGTGCGGGCGTAGATCACGTTGAGCGTGCCGTCCACCGTGCCGTCGTCGCCAAAGTTGGGCGTGGGCGTGGGCTTGTTGCCGTGGCCGTGGCCGTGGCCGTGGCCGTGGAAAATCAGTCGGCTCGGCAGCGGTTTGGCATCAGCGCCGGTAATCTGGTAAGCGAGGCTTCCGTAGGGAGGTAGGGTCAGCGTCACCGAAACCGTGGGCGAGCCGGTGGTTGGGAGGTCCGCCGTCATGGGCTTGCCCGATCCGGCGCCGGGGAGGTCCACCCGCACCTCGTAGCGGTGGCCGGTGGGGAGGGTCAAGGTAGCCTGGGGCCGGGTCATGAGGCTGCGCAGCACCGGGCTCGAGTTGCGTGTGACCACCACCTCCGGGCGCAGTCGGCCCACGTTCCGGGGTGTGAGACCGGCCAGGGTCACCCGGAGCCGTCCCACCCGGCCCCCAAGCAAGCGCTGGATGAGCCCGCTGGCGTCGGCGTTGGTGCCGTGGTGCATGATCAGGTACCGAGACACCTCGAAGGAGGCGGACTGGGCCAGGTGACGTCGCCCGTAGATGGCGTGGGTGGTGGGGTTGAAGGGCTCCTCGGAGATGCTCCATCGCAGGCGCATGGGCCGCTTCTCGGCGGTGACCAGTCCCACCACGCGGTCTGCGAGCTGGCGCGTGACCCAGTAGGCGTGGTGGACCAGGGACTTGCGGACCAGGCCGTGACCGGGCGCGAAGTGTCGGGTGTTGCCGAAGTAGACGCTGTCCCCGGGCCCAAGGGCCACCGAGCGCATCTTGGCGCGGTTGGTGACCTTCGTGTGCAGCTTGAGGTACCACGCCCCAGGGGGCGCCCAGACCCGGGTGCGAACCTCCACGTCCAGGTCGGCCTCTCGGAATCGGCCCCACAGCTCGAGGGCGTGGGTCTTGCCGTCGGGTAATACCACCGGACGCAGGCGACTGTAGTAGATCCGGGACCGGCCGCGGGTCTCGGTGAGGGTCGTGTCGAAGCGATGCAAGATGTCCTTGCGGTCGGTCACGAAGCCCAGATCCACGAGCCGCCCATCAGCGGCCCCAAACACAGCCATGAGCCGATCGTTTCGCACGACCCAGTCACCAGTGCGTCCCCGTGCTCGTCCGCCCCGCAGCGGCGGCTTGTGGCGCACCTGATAGACCTTGTCGGACTGGAGCTCCGGGGGGGGCTTTGGCGCCGTGGGTGGGGCAGACCCGGAGCGTTGCGTGGGGGGCTGGTGGCCCCGATCGCCGCAGGCCAGGGTGGGAAGCAGGAGCGTGAGCACTGCGGCGGCGTGGGTCGGAGCTGCGGTCATGGGCTACCTCTTGGCTGGTCCGTTCCCGCCCTGTAGCTTGAGACTAGCGGACCGCCGTGATCACGATGTCGTCCACGAAGGCCCCTTCGTTGACGGAGCTGCCTCCATCACTTTGGAAGAAGAGGCTGAAGTGAAACGACGCGACTCCTGCGCTCGTGGACAGGTCGTAGCTCTTGTGCACCCAACCGCCACTGTCCCCGCTGAGCGTCTCGAGGGGAGCGAAGTTGATGCCGTCGTCGCTCCGACCGATGGCGACCCAGTCGGCGGACTCGTCGGTGTGCCACCACATCCAGACGTCCAAGGTGATCACGGATCCGGTGTGTCCGCTCAGGTTCACCGCGTGCTCGGCGTGGGACTGTTGGTTGTTGTCGTAACCAAAGGTTGAGCCCGATCCGCTGCCGTAGCACCACAGCGAGTGGGTGGCGCTCTGGGCCCGGGTTGTGCTCAACCCCCAAAGGTCCTCACCGTCACTGGTGTTGAGGTCGATCAGGCTCCAGTTGCCCGGCCAGGCGCCCTCGAAGTCCTCGGTGAAAAGTACCGTCGTGCAGTCCTGGGGACATACCTGTCCGCGATCCTCGGTGTCGCACACTCCGTCGCCGCACCACGGGAGCAGACAGCTGGAGCGACAGGCGTCCACCGTACTGTCGCTGTTCGCGGCGCCGTTGTCGCACTCTTCGTCGGGGAGCTCATGTGAGCCGTTCCCGCACTTGGAGCAGCCCGAGTCATCCAGGGTGCAGGCGCCCGAGCACGCCAGGCTGCCGCCATCAAAATTCAGACTGAGGCAGGTGGCTCCTCCGAAGTCCTGGTCGTCGCACTCTTCGTCCCCTTGCCGGGTGGCGTCGCCACAGGTCGAACAGCTCGACAAATCGAAGCTGTCGCAGTCGTTGCCGCAGATCAAAGAGCCTCCATCGTACCCGTTGTCTGCGCAGGTCTGTTGACCGAAGTCAGTGGCGTCGCAGACCTCGAGGCCGGTTCTGATCCCGTCCCCGCAGGTGTAGCAGCCAGTCGCGTCGATCTCGCACGATACGGGGTCACACTGCAGCTCACCGGTGGAAAATCCCCGTGTGGCGCAGGTCTCGTTGTTGAGGTTTGTGCCGTCGCACTGTTCACCGACATCCAAAACGTTGTCACCGCATCCCGAACCGGTGCAGCCCGAGACGTCATACGTGCAGGCCGAGGTGCACCCCAAGGTGCCGTCGGAGAAGCCGAGGTCGGCGCACCCCATGGAGCCGAGGTTTGTGCCGTCGCAGTCTTCGCCTTGATCCAGGCTTTGGTTTCCGCACACGGCGCTCGTGTCCGGGCCGATCACCACATCTGATTCTACCGCGGCATCGTCCACCTGGCTGGCAAGCCCCGAGGAATCAAAGACGCAGCCTCCGAGAAACGGTCCGGTCAGAAGAACGAACAGTCCCACCGAAATTTGGTTCCACGGACCGAACCGTGTCAAAGGGGACCTACCGGAAAGTCGTTTGTGCTGTCTCATGCGACCACACCCAAATCTCATGGCTCAGATAGATTAACTTTATCACAATCGACCAGGGATGGGGCGTTTGGCGTTGGGGATGGGGCGTTTGGCGTTGGGGATGGGGCGTCTGGGATCGGGCTGGCGAGGGTGCGTGCGCTGAATTACCGCTGGGCGAAGATTACCCGGGCGACCTCGGTGTTGGGGTTGCGCAGGGCGTTGACCTTGAGGCCGAGGTTGGACAGGGAGTAGATGAACCCGTCGATGATCAGGCTGCGTTGCATTTTCGGGGCGCGCAGGCCTGTGCGGGCGCGGCGGGGGGCGCAGTGCCCGGCGGCGGTGATGATGCAGGGCTGGCCGGGGCGGCTCACCGACAGGTTGGAGTGGTCGATGCGGCCGATTTCGCGCAGGCCGGCCCAGGGGTCGGCTGCTACGAGCATGAGGCCCACGAAGTTGTTGTCCGGGTTGGCATAGTCACGCAGGGTGAGGGGGAAGGCCAGCACGCCGCTTTTGCGGTCGTAGGTGAAGGCGTGGTGGTTGGTTTGGGCTTGGCTAAAGCTCCGTCCCGAGCCGATGTTGAGCCGGTGGTGGTGCGTGCGGCGCGGATTGGTGAGGTCGCTGACGTCGAAGATCTGTAGGTGTACGCCCGTGGCGCGGCCGGTGGAGGTGGCGTCCTGGCCTATGGTCAGAAGGTTTCGGCGGCCGAGGGGGTGCATGTAGCTCGAGTAGCCGTTCACCTTGAGCTCGCCCATGACCCGGGGGCGGCGGGGATTCGAAAGGTCGATGGTGAACAGCGGGTCGGTCTTACGGAAGGTTACGATGTAGCCCTCGTCGCCCAGGAACCGCGCCGAGTAGATGCGTTCGCCCTTGGCCAGGCCGGTGACGGCACCCACCACCTCCATGTTGGCGCCGCGTTGGGCGAGGACGTGGATGTGGTTGCCGCCGGCGGTGAAAGTAGGACGGGTTCTACGCCATGGTCGGGTCCGGCGCGAAGTCTGGGGCGTTGCCCGGGGTATCGCCCGGCGACCGCGACGTCGATTCCAGTGCCTCTGGCTGCGTTCGGTGGTGGCCACCCGCAGGTAGCCCTTGTGCTCGTCCATGGAGAACTGGTTGAGCAGGGTGCCGCGCACCGAGCCGCTGGCCGCGTAGGCCGGGGCCCGCTCGCCATCGCCCAGGGAGAACTTGTGGATCCGGGTGGTCTGGCTGCTGCCGCGGCCGCGCCACAAGTGGCGAGAGGACTGGGCCACGTAGAAGGCTTTGGTGGAGGCGTAGACCTTGGAGCCGTGGGCCATGACGCCCGTGGACTGCAGGTCGAAGCGGTCGAGGTTCAGGCGGGTGAGGCTGAGCAGGCCGGGCTGGCTGCCAGTGCTGGGGACGAAGAGGTTTTGGGGTTGGTGCAGGGCGCGTGTCGTTCCGACCTGGCCGCCTGGGCCGGCTGGGCCGCCTGGGCCGCCTGGGCCGCCTGGGCCGCCTGGGCCGACCTGGTTCATGATCCGGACCTGGGGCAGGAGCCGCTCGATGTCACGCCGGTTCAGGGCCTGACGGATGCGTTGGCTCACCTGGGAGCGCACCCGGGCCACGGCGGCCTGGTAGGCCGGGTAGGCCGTGTTCAAGCTGCGGGCGTTGGGCAGCCCAGTCCAGTCCACATTGGAGAGGGCCCGGTACACCGCCTGGGGCAAGCGCATGGGGGAGGAGGTGACCAGGTAGAGGTTGCGGCCCATGAGACGCGACTGGCCGAGGTTCCCGTCGAGCTCGATCTCCTTGACCACGCGGGGTTGGGACCGACGGGTGATGTCGAGCACGGTGATCCGAGTCCTGGTGGTGTTGACCCGAGACAGAATCACCAGCCGGTCCCGGCTCACGAAAAGCTCCTTGGGGCGGGACCCGGCGTCGAGTCGGTGTCGGGCCACGATGGCGGTTTGGGCGGCGGGCCAGCTCTTGATGATCACGAGCTGGCGCTTGTGGATTGTATAGATGTGCTTGCCATCGGTCTGGACGATGTCGGCCTCCTTTACCCCGGCCACCTGGTTGTTGGTGCCCGTGTAGTGGCTCGGACCGGCGCGGCCGACGCCCGCCTTGGCCGACTTGGCCGCCTCGGACTGTCGGGCCCGGCGGGTAGGCGCCGACATGGAGTCGAAGCCACCCGTGGCCGGTGCCGGGCGTCGGGCGCGAATTTTCGTCGAGCTCTGGTAGCGCACCTGCAGCAACCAGTCGGCCAGGTGGTCAGAGACCTTGGTCCGAAGGTCTTCCCAATCCTGGACTTGCCGGAGCGGGGCGTCGGTGCCGGTGGTGGTGATGGTGACGTCGGCCCGGCTGTCGGACTCCTCGGCGGTGGCGAGGAACACCACGATTCCCATGGTGAGCAGCGTGACGAGGGTGACGATGGATCCAGCGATGGTCTTCTCTTTGTGGGACATGGCGGCCTCCTGGAGCAGGGCTTGGTGTTCTCGACATGTCAACGAGTCGAGAGCTCCAGAGATCTGCCGGGCCACGCATCATGACTGTTTCATGATGAACGCCACGTCTCTGTTGACACCATCGGGTTCACCCGGTCAGATACGATATATGCGAGCGTTGCACGGTGTCGGTTGCCTGTGGATGGGCCTTGGGCTGTGGCTGCGGCTGGGCCTTGGGCTTGGGCTGGGCCTTGGGCTTGGGCTTGGGCTGGGAGTCGTCGGTTGTGATGGTGCCGACGGTGGGGTGCCTCCGGAGATCCGTGGGCTGACCCTGGGCGCGACCACCAATCCCATGCCCATGGGCGATGACGAGGCCGTTCACGGCGTCGTCGAGTTTACGGATCCGGATGGCGACGCTGAGTCCATCGCCTTTGAGGTGCTGCTGCCTGATGGTACGGTCCAGGACCTGCCGCCTCAACCCGTGGATGGGCTCGGGGACCACAAGCTCGGCACGGTGAGCTTCTCGCTCACCTACTCCCGGGACACCATGGGACCCTACGAGGTCACCGTCTGGCTGGTGGATTCTCAGGGCCTGGTATCCAACCGCCTCACCGGGATCACCTACTCCAGAATGTGACCCCGCGGAGCATCGAAACCCCCTATGAGCCAACGGACCCAACGACCCATAAGACCGCGACGGCCAGGAGCCTGGTGGGGGCTGGTGGGGGTTTTTGTGGCCACGGTGTTGGGTCTAGGAAGTCTGGGGGGCTGCCAGAAGCCAGACCCCGCCATGTCGTCGGACATGCACAGCGTGGCCGCGGCCTGCATGCGCGCAACCGCCTGTCGGGTCAAGCCCTTCGCCCGGGTGGGCGGCTGTATGACCGATTATTTGACCCTCCGGGTGGAGTTCGGAGAGAGCGCGGTGGTGGGCGGCATCTACAGCTGCGTCAACCAGGCCGACACCTGCGCCGAGGTGGAAGCCTGCTTCGGTGCGGGCGAGCCCTGTAACTCGTCTTTTGAGGCGTACTGCGACGGAGACAACGCCGTGTATTGCGATCTCATCGACGCGAGGACCTATCGCTACGAATGCGGCAGCGCGGGGTACGGCTGTCGCGTAGATCCCCTGACTCCCTACGCCGCCTCCTGCATTCCCACGGACCAGGCCACCGCCTCCGCCCAGTCCATTTCCTACAGTCTGCAGTGCGATAACACCTTCTGTACGCGAACCACCCAGGCGTGCAGCACCAACGACCTGGATCAATGCTCGGGAGAAGAGATCGTCGCCTGCGTCGAAGGCGAGATCATCCGGTTCAACTGTAGAACCCTCGGTCTCCGAACCTGCGAAATGGAAGAAAACGGCTGGGGCCACTGCCGACCCCAGATCGAGTAGCACCGCCTGGGCGGCGACCACCGGCGGTGACCACCGCTTCCCCTTGCCCTTCCGATATGGCAAACTCTCCGATGCTATCTCAGTCCACAGATACGGCGGGAAATCAGTCCGCTGTGCGACCTTGGTGTGACTATTGAGTCGCTGGGAGTATGTAACGCCTTGACAACAAAGACACAGAACAAGAAGCATCGTCTGTCTACCAAACAGCTCACCAAGCGGTTGTCCGCCGCCTGGACGAACTGGACCACCACGGCTGAGTTGGAGCCCAGCAAGGCCACCGTGGGCCAGGAGCGGGCCATGCGGGCCATCGACGTGGGGCTCCAGATCCCCGCCCGGGGATTCAATATCTACGCGGCGGGCGAGGCCGGTTCGGGGAAGACCTCTATTCTCAAGCGAATGGTTGAGAGCAGGGCGGCCGTTGAGCCGGTGTCGCAGGACCTGGTGTACGTCACCAACTTCCGTCATCAGGACAGGCCCCTGCCGCTGTATTTGCCCGCGGGCAAGGGCTGGGCCCTGGCCAAGGATATGCGAGGGCTGGTGGAGGAGCTCAAGTCCATGATCCCGCGGGTGCTGTCAGAGGGTGCCTTCGGGGTCATCCGCTCGGGCATCATCGCCGAGTTCCGAGTCGAGGCCGAGGCGTTGGATGCCGCGACCAAGAAGGTCGCGGCGAAGCTCGACGTGCAGATCGAGGAGGACGAGGAGGGATTCCAGGTGGTGCCGCTGCTCAAGGGCAAGCCCATCGAGACCGCCGACTTTGCGAAGCTCTCCGCCAAAAAACGGCGGTTGGTTCAGAAGAACATGCTCGCCTTCCAGGAGCACATGGACAAGACCGCCAGCGACAAGCGGGCGTTGGAGCGTCACCACAACCGGCGCCTCATGGCCGCCGAGGTCCAAGCCATCAAGTCCGTGGTGGAGGGTCTCATGGGCGAGGTGGCGAGCTGGTACGTGGGGGACAACGAGCCGGTGGCCCAGTACCTGGCGGACGTGACGAAGCACATTCTGGAGAACCACCGCAGCTTCCTGTTGGGGGAGGATGCCGAAGAGGGCGAGGACGAGGAGACGTCGGCCGAGACCCTGGCGCTGTACCAGGTCAACGTGCTGGTGGACCGCTCCGACGAGGAGGGAGCGCCGGTGGTGATGGAGCGGGTGCCCAGCCCGGCCAACCTGTGTGGCTGCTTCGAGTACCGCACTACCAAGGGCGGTCTGGCCACGGACCATATGCTCATTCGCCCCGGTGCGTTGCACCAGGCCAACGGTGGATACCTGCTGCTGCAGCTCAGTGACATCCTTACCCAGGAGAACGCCTGGGAGAGCCTCAAGGGGGCGTTGAGGCACCGGGAGGTGCGTGTCGAGAGTAGCGTGGGCGTGGCCGAAGGACGACCGCGTATCGCCGGCTCCTTGAAGCCCAAGACGGTGCCCCTGGACGTGAAGGTCGTGCTCATCGGCGGGCCTGAGTACTACTACATGCTCAAGATGGAGGACGAGGACTTCGATCGGCTCTTCAAGATCAAAGCGGAGTTCGAGCGCGCTATCCCACGCACCCGGGAGAATGTGGGCAAGATGGCGCAATTTTTGGGGCGGGTCTGCCGCGAGGAGAAGTTGCTGCCGCTGCACCGCACCGGTCTCTCCCGACTGGTGGAGCACTCCAGCCGAACCGTGGAGCACAAGGAGCGGCTCTCCACCCGTTGGGCGCCTCTGCTGGACGTCATGGTCGAGGCCGATTTTTGGGCCCGACAGGTTCGGGCCCGGGCCATCCGGGGGAAGGACGTGGAGCGCGCTCTGGCGGAGATTGCCGACCGGCACGGCGCCCCGGAGGCGTCGGTGGGACGGGAGATCCGCGAGGGATCGGTGCTGCTACGTACCCGCGGCGCGGTGGTGGGACAGATCAACGGCATCGCCCTGTACGACCTGGTGGGCCACTGCTTCGGCATCCCCGTGCGTATCACCGCGCGGATCTACGCCGGGCGGCGCGGGGTGGTGAACATCGACCGCGAGGTGGAGCTGTCCGGAGCCATCCATGACAAGGGCGCCCTGATTCTGGTGGGCTATCTGGGCGGCTGCTTCGCCCAGGAGCAGACCCTCGGCCTCAGCGCCTCGATCACCTTCGAGCAGTCCTACGACGAGATCGACGGGGACTCCGCCTCCAGCGCCGAGCTCTACGCCATGCTGTCGGCCCTTTCGGAGGTGCCCATCCGCCAGGGGATCTCGGTCACCGGGTCGGTGAACCAGCTCGGCGAGGTGCAGCCCATCGGCGGCGTCAACGAGAAGATCGAGGGTATCTTCCGGGTCTGTAAGAGTCGCGGTCTCACCGGTGACCAGGGCGTGATGATCCCCCAATCCAACGTCAAGAACCTCATGCTCTCCAGTGAGGTCATCGCGGCTGTACGCACCGGCGAGTTCAACATCTACGCCGTACGCACCATCGCCGAGGGCATAGAGGTGCTCACCGGGATGCCCGCCGGACGGTGCAACAGAAGCGGTGTTTGGAGCGAGGGCAGCGTCAACGCCCGGGTCCAGGCGCGCCTGCGTAAGCTCGGAGAGGCCCTCCGCGCCGACGGCGTGGTCACCTACCTCGATCGAGAGCTCTGATCATCAACAGGTTATTTGGGGGGGATGTCTTCGGTGACCTGACGGCTAGCTGACGGCTACGGGCAGGTGCCGGCGCCGCTGGGCCCGTTGACGCAGGCGCCGCCGCAACAGGTGTCGCCGCCGTCTGTGCACAGGGTAAGGTCCGGCTCCGGCGTGTCGTCGGCGCAGACGCCGGGCACGCCCGAGGTGGAGCCGTAGGCCATGATCATCAAAGTGCCGTCGTGGCCGGAGTCCTGGAGGGTGAACGGCTCACCCTGCGTATCCAAGTTATACTGGTACTGCGTGTTGTAATCCGGCCCGGGGCACCCGCCTCCGGCGGAGTCGCCGTTACAATCAATGCCAAGCTCGAAGTACTCCGCGTCCGCGCAGATGATGTCTCCGACCTGGACCACGATGCCGGTTGGATCCACGGGTGCGCCATCGAGCTGGGTGGAGCCGGCCAACGTGGCCGTGAACAAGCCGTTGCCGGAGACCGTCTGGCTCGGGCCGAGCCCAATCCGCGTGCAACCGTTGAGCGCAGGACCAGTCCCGCCGCTGCCGCCGGTACAACGGATCACCATGAACTGCGCCGGATCTCCGTTGTCATAGTGGCTGTGGACGTAGAGCTCCCAATTTGTGAGTACGCCGTCGGCTGTGACCGGTAGGGTCGCGTTGCAGTACCAACGGCCACTGCCGCGGTGGGACTCGTCATCCCCGGACTGCCAGGTGGTGAAGTCCGTTGTCATGGGCGCTCCAGACTCCACCAGGGTGCCCGGCGTCGCGCCCACGCAGGTGGCGTGCAGGCAGTCGTTCGCCGGGTCCACGCACAGGTCGCCCGTGGCGCCGGGGGTGCAGTCGGCGTCCGCGAAGCAGGTGTTGGTGGGGCAGGGATCGTAACAGGCGCCCACGCCATCACAGGACTCGCTGTCGCCGCATTCGATGTCGGGATCGGTATCGGGCAGCACGAGATCGCAGGTGCCATCGGTGTTCCCGGTGCTCGAGCCCAGGCACGACTCGCAGAGGCCGGTGCAGCTGTCGTCGCAGCAGACGTGGTCGTCGGGCGGGCAGTTCCCGTTGGTGCAATCTGTGCCCGAGACGCAGGTCAGCCCATTGCCGCAGGTGACGCACACGCCGCCCCCGCAGTCGGTGTCGGACTCGGCGCCGTTGAGCAGCCCGTCAGTGCACCGGCACACGCCGAAGCCGTTGCAGACATCGGCGCCGCAGTCGTTGTCGGGGTTCAGCCCCGCCGTAACGGGGCCACAGGTGCCATCGGTGCCGCCGGTCTTGGCCCCGAGGCACGCCTCGCACGTCCCGGCGCAGGGCAGATTACAGCAGACCCCGTCGTCGGGCGGGCAGTTCCCGCTGGTGCAGTCGGTTCCCGCGTTGCAGGTCTGACCTGGAACACAGTCCGCGCAGGCACCTCCTCCGCAGTCGGTGTCGGACTCGACGCCGTTGAGGTTCCCGTCTGTGCAGCGACAGAGCCCCGCCCCGTTGCAGACGTCGGGGTCGCATTCGGTGTCGGGGTCTGTGCCCGCCGTGACGGGGCCGCAGGTGCCGTCGGTGCCACCGGTCTTGGCCGCGAGGCACGCCACGCAGGTCGTATCGCATGCGGTGTCGCAGCACACGCCGTCTGTGGCCGGACAACTCCCACTCAGGCATTGGAAGCCCACGGCGCACACCACGCCATCTGCGAGCTTGGGTAGGCAGACCCCTCCTCCATCGCAGAAGTACCCAGCCATGCAGTCGGTCTGGGCCGCGCAGGCCGTGAGGCACGCCGTAGCGGCGGCGTCACAGACATAGGGGTCGCATGGCGTGGAGTTGCTCTGTACACAGTTGCCCATCGAGTCGCAGAGCCCGTCGCCTCCCTCGATACCACCGGTGCAGCCGGCCGTGGCGCAGGTGGTGGTGTTGTCGTACAGGTTGCAGTCGGGGTTGGCGGCGTCGCCATTGCAGCCGGTGCCGTTGGCGCCGCAGGTGGTGATGGCGGTGGCGGTGCACTCGGTGTCGGGATCGCTGTCGGCTACGACCGGAGCGCAGGTGCCATCAGCGGCGCCGGTCTTGGACGCGGCGCAGGCCTCGCAGGTGGCGTCGCAGATCCGGTCGCAGCATACGCCGTCGAGCGGAGGGCAGAAGCCGCTGGCGCACTGGAGCCCAATGGCGCAGGAGGTACCGTCAGGCAGTCTGGTCACGCAGGACCCCGTCCCGTCGCAGTAGCTGCCGGCATCGCATTGGCTGTGACTCGTGCAGCTCGTCGTGCAAGCAGTGCCCGCCAGGTTGCACAGGAACGGGGCGCATGGGGTCGTCGAGGCGCTGCACGTCCCGTCGCCATCGCACCAGCCCAGGTTCGTGAGCATACCCCCCGAGCAACTCGCCGTAGAGCACACCGTGGTGCTGTCGTACAGGTTGCAGCCGGGGTTGGCGGTGTCACCGTTGCAGCCGGTGCCGTCTACGCCGCAGGTCATGGGGCCCTCGGCGGTACACTCGGTGTCCGGATCCGTGTTCACCGTCACCGCGCCACAGACGCCGTCCGCGCCGCCGGTCACCGACGCCGTGCAGGCTTCGCAGGTGGCGTCGCAGACCTGGTCGCAGCACACGTCGTCCACGCACAAGCCGCTGACGCACTCGTCTTCGTCCGTGCAGGCGGTGCCGTCGGTCTCCTTGGGAACACAGGCGCCGTCGCCGTCGCAGTAGCTGTCGGCGTTGCAGTCGTCGTGGTCCGTGCAGCCGGTGAGACAGCCCTGTCCGGCGGCGTCGCAGCCGTAGGGCGCGCAGTCCGTGGTCTCCGTCGCCTCGCAGGTCCCCGCCCCGTCGCAGTGGCGCACGAGATCGATGATCCCCGCCGTGCACACCGCATCGGCACAGACGGTGGTGTCGTCGTACAGGTTGCAGGCCGGCGAAGCCTCGTCACCGTTGCAGCCGGTGCCGTCCGCGCCGCAGGAGATCTCCCCCTCGTCGTCGCACTCGCTGTCGGGGTCGGTGTTGGCGGCGACCGCGCCGCAGGTTCCATCGGCCAGCCCCGTGCTGGACTCGGCGCAGGCGACGCATTCTCCGTCGCAGGCGGTGTCGCAGCACACCCCATCGTCGGCGGGGCATTGGCCGCTTTCGCACTCGGATCCCGCCGCACAGGCTTCGCCCAACGTCTTGTGGACCGTAGAATTGTTCAGGTTATCGTTATCGTTGTTGGTGTTGGTGTTGGTGGCGCTGTACGTGTCACCGCAGGCGCTGGTGAAAGTCAGAATCGCCAGTACCAACATGGCGAGGAGTAGACGTGGGGACTGCATGAGGAACTCCTTTTCCGGGGCCTACCGTTAAGGATAGGATATTTACTGTGGTCTGGGCAACACTTATCGGGTTTCTGCATCCAGGTTTTGGGTGTGCGCGTCGGGCTTGACGGTGGCGTGGGGGCTTCCTAGAATCTTCGGGCCATAGCGAGAGCTGAGAGGTACTGTCATGCGTGTCACAGTGAATCCGAATCTGGTGGAGATGGAGTACGCGGTGCGGGGGCCGATCCCCATGCGGGCGGCGGAGTTGGAGGCCCAGGGGCGCAAGACCATCCCCTGTAACATCGGCAATCCCCAGGCTTTGGGACAGGATCCCATCACCTTCTATCGGGAGGTCATCTCGTTGCTGGAGGCGCCGGGCCGCATCGCCCGGGAGCGAAGACTGCGTGGCGTGACAGGGGTGGCCTCCGAGGATCTCCTGGACGAGTATGTGCTCGACGTGGCCGAGCACGTGCTGGCGCAAATGAAGACCGGGCTGGGGGCGTACAGCGAGTCCAAGGGACCGCGGTTCATCCGGGAGGCTGTTGCGGCGTACATCGATCGGCGGGACGAGGTGGATGGGCGCGTGGCGGTTGCCTCCGATCCGGACCGCATCTTTTTGACCAACGGCGCCAGCGAAGGGGCGATGTTCATTCTGGAGATCCTGATCTCCGGGCCCGACGACGGGGTGATGATCCCCATCCCCCAGTATCCGCTGTATTCGGCGGCCATCAAGCGGTGCGGTGGGTCCCTGGTGGGCTACTACCCCGACGAGGAGCGAGGCTGGGAGATGGATCGGGAGATCCTGGAGGCTTCCCTGGCCGAGGCCAAGGGGCGCGGTGTGAACGTCAAGGCCATCGTGGTGATCAATCCGGGCAACCCCACCGGGGCGATCCTGGCGGAGCATTCCATCGGTGAGGTCATCGACTTCGCCGAGGAGCACGGCCTTCTGATCATCGCCGACGAGGTGTATCAGCACAACGTGTACGGGGCCGAGTTTGTCTCCTTTGCCAGGGTGCTGGGCGAGCGTGAGGTGTCCCTGTTCAGCTTGCACTCCACCTCCAAAGGGTTCTACGGGGAGTGCGGACATAGGGGCGGGTACCTGGAGGTGCGCAACGCGCCGCTGCTGCAGGGGTATGACCTCGACTTCGCCGACGCGCTGCTCAAGCGCGCCTCGGTCAGCTTGTGCCCGAACACCGTGGGCCAGGCCATGACCTACCTGATGGTGGCTGAGCCCAAGGAGGGGAGCCCGCCTTGGGAGCGGTTCGTGGCCGAGCGGGACGCGGTGCTGGCGGCGCTGCAAGACAAGGCTACGCTCATCCGCGAGGCATTGGGCGAGATGCGCGGCGTGGAGTGCTTCGGACGCACCGGCGCCATGTACCTGTTTCCCCGGCTTTCGGGGCTGCCCGAGGGGACCGGGGACTTCGACTACTGCATGGCGCTGCTCGAGGAGACGGGCCTGTGTACGGTCAATGGATCGGGGTTTCATCAGCGTCCGGGGACTTCGCATCTGCGCATCGCCTTTCTACCGCCCAAGGAGATGCTCGCCGAGGTACTGCCTCGTTGGATCGCTTTTCACAACGCCTACGTGGGTTGACAAACAACGTCCCCAAAATTTGGTAAGGTGGGGCCATGGGACTGACGCTTGAGCTCCGCTACCCGTCGGCCGCCGATCTCCGGGCGCACCTGTTTGAAGGCAGTGAGCGGGGAGCGTTGCTGCTGCCCATGAGCGATCCGCCGGGGGAATTGGAGCAGTATGCACCCGTGACCTTGGAGGTCCTGGTGGGGGAGGACGGCTGCGCCATGGGCGCGGAGGTGCTCCAGGTCCTGCCGGGAAATGGGCTCGTGGTGCGACTCACGGATGTACAGGAGGCGGAGGCCATGGTGGACAGCGCGCCCATGGCCGAGCCCGCCCTGCCTCCGGAGGTGCGGATCTCGCTGCCTGAGCTGGACCTCAGCGCTGCGCCCGAGCCCGAGCCTGAGCCCGAGCCTGAGCTCGAGCCCGGACCCGAGCCCGGGCCCGAGCCTGGGCCCGAATCTGAGTCTGGGTCACCTGATTCCGGTGTCGGTGGCGGCACCAAGCCTCGTGGCGGTGCAAAAATCGTTGGCTCCTCGCCGATTTCCTGGTCCTTAGAGCAGCTACAAGCCTCCTGGGATCAGCTGACGTTTGCCGAAAAGGTGAGGGTGGCCCGGCACGGCAAGCGACCCGCACGGATGCTGGTGCTCAAGGGGCTCGACAAGACCCTCCACGTACACATTCTCCACAACCCCGGCGTGACCCCCGAGGAGATCGCCATGATGGCCGCCATGACGAGCCTGGATCCCACGGTCCTGCGCCGCATCGCCGGGGATGTGTCGTGGCTTCGGCACTCCAACGTGGCGCGCAACCTCATCTGTAACCCCAAGCTGACCACGCCCCAGATCACCAAGATCCTCAACTACGTGGGCCGGGACGAGCTGAGCCGACTTGCCCGTACGGGCAAGGTCCGTCAGGCCGTCAAGCAGCTCATCGTCAAGAAGCTGGATCGAACCCGCTGAGAAACCCCTGAGAGATAACGACGGAGAGACCATGAAGATCGAACAAGTGAAGGCGCTCATCAATCAGCACGACATCCAGTCCATCGACATCAAGTACTCGGACCTGTCGGGCAACTGGTACCACCTGGGATTCCCCGTGGCACAGCTTGAGCATGTGATGGAAAATGGCGTGCCCTTCGATGGATCGAGCGTGCCCGGCATGCGCAACGTGGAGTCGGGGGACATGCTGCTCATGCCGGACCTCACCACCACCATCGTGGATCCCTTCACCCGTCACCCGACTTTGCGCATGCTCTCGTACATTTGCAATGCCCAGACCCGGCAGGGCGTGGCCAAGGACCCGCGCAGCCTGGCCCAGCGCGCCCAGGCGCATATGGTGGCCACGGGCATCGCCGATCAGTCCCTGTGGATCCCCGAGTTCGAGTTCTACCTGTTCAACGAGGCGGAGATCTACAACTCCAACTTCGCCGCGGGGTTCAAGTTCACCTCAGCGGAGAACAAGGAGCTGCTGCCCTTCGGCTACGAGGACAAGGACGGCACCGCGGTGGCCCACCGCAAGGGGTACCACATCGACGTGCCCTTCGATAAGTACGCAGACGTGCGGCAGGAGATGGTGGCTCTCATCGAGCAGGTGGGGTGCCCTGTGCGGTACCACCACCACGAGGTGGGCCTCGCAGGCCAACAGGAGATCGAGACCACCCTGGTGAACTTCGAGCTCATCGTGGATCGGATGATGTACATCAAGGACATCATCCACAACACCGCTTTGCGCAACGGCCTGACCGCCACCTTCATGCCCAAGCCCCTGTACGACGAACCCGGCAACGGCATGCACTTCCACATGCAGCTCCGCAAGGAGGGCAAAAACGTCTTTTACAAAAAGGGAGGCTACGCCGACCTGTCGGATGAGGCGCTGTTCTTCATCGGCGGGATCCTGAGCCACGGCCGGTCCCTGGCGGCCCTGACCAACCCGAGCACCAACTCCTACAAGCGGTTGCTCCCGGGCTTCGAGGCGCCGGTGAAGTTGTTCTTCGGGCTGGCCAACCGCAGCGCGGCCATCCGTGTCCCGAGCTATGCCACCTCCGAGCAGGCCAAGCGGTTCGAGTTTCGAACCGGAGACGGCACCTGCAACTACTACTTCGCCATGAGCGCCCTGCTGTTGGCGGGTCTGGACGGCATCAAGCGCAAGATTCTTCCCACGCCGGAAAACGGTATGGGCCCCTTCGACGACAATATCTTCAACTGGCCCGAAGAGAAGAAGGATCAGTTAGTGTCGGTGCCCGCCAGCTTGGAGGAGGCCCTGCAGGCGCTACAGGACGACCACGACTACCTGCTGGAGGGAGATGTCTTCAACACCGACCTCATCAATAGTTGGATCCACGAAAAGACCAAGGACGTCGTCGCCGTACGCAATCGCCCCCACCCCTTCGAGATGAACCTGTACTACAATCTCTGAGAGCTCCCCTGGTCGTCTAATCGTCGGACTCTTCGGCTTCTAGTCCAATGGCCTCACCGGGCATGGGCGGTGGAATCGGGTCGGTCACCGAAATCACCTTGGCCTCGTACTCGATGTCTTTTCCGGTCAGGGGGTGGAGGAAGCGAACCTCGGTGGGCTTGTCACCCTTGCCCACGGTGATGATCTTGAAGTTGACATCCTGACCATCGGGTCCGCCGGCGGTGAATGTCTGACCCGCCTCGATCTTGGCGTCTGCCGGGAATTTGTCGCGCGAGAGCAGGCTGGTGGGCAGGTCCTCTTCGACGCCGAATGCCTCCTTCGCGGGCAGGACGCCTTTCTTTTCCGCACCCACCTCAAGGCCCTCCAGCGCCTTCTCGAGTCCGGGGAGCATGGTGCCGCCTCCCTGTATGTACTCCAGCCCGCTCTTCTCGATCACGTCCCCGTCCACCACCTTGAGGATTACCTGGATCCGTACTCTTTTACCGTTTTCTATTTTCACGGAAGCCGACCTCTCACTGTTCAGAAGGTTCCAAAATTAGCCGTCAGGCAGTTTCGCCACGGGAGTGGGAATGTATCCCCACAATCGGCGTTAAGGCAACCGGCAAGGGGCTGCGGACTGCAACTTTGCGATCTTAGAAGACGATCGCGCTACTCCAATCTTTGACCGATGCGCTCGGCGGCGCGGTTGGCCATGGCCATGATGGTGAGCTGGGGGTTGACGGCGGTGGGGCCGGGCACGGTGGATCCGTCCACGAGAAAGAGGTTTTGCACGTCGTGGGTCTCGTGATCGAAGGACACTACGCTGGTATTCGGATCGTGGCCCATCTGGGCTGTGCCCAGGGGGTGAAAGACCGTCCAGGTCCAGTCGGAGGCGCGGACGTTGCGCTGGCGGTATCGCGCCAGGTCGTCCATGTTCTTCACCAGGGGCATGGCGTGGCCCATGGGGTAGCAGTGCCTGGCGCCGGCGGCCAGGAAGAGCTCCATGATCCGCGCGGTGCCCTCTCGGATCCGGTGCAGATCCTGTTTCTGTAGCCAGTAGGTGATTAGGGGCGATCCACCGGGGCCCACGCGGACGCGGCCGTTTTGGGTGGAGTCCTTGGCCAGGACGCCCAGGGTGGCGACGCGGTCGTACTGGTCCATGAACTCGGTGAGGCGGCGGCCGTAGCCGGGGAAGGCGTTGGGGGCCATGTTGATGTCCAGCCCCACGCCCACCAGCAGGATGCCGTCTCGGTGGAACTGGTCCACGCCCACGCCTTGGGGGATGTACTTGTAGACCTCCACCGGCTCGTCGAAGAGGGCCGACGCGGGCACACCGGGGTGGATGGAGAGGTTGCGCCCCAGCTCGCCGCTGCGGTTGCCCAACCCCTGGCCCAGCAGCATCACCGGCGTGGGTACCGCCCCACCGGCTAGCACCACCACCTTGGCCCGCACCCGGACCCGTCTCTTTTGCGTCACTGACTCGCCGACGACACCCACTGCGCGGCCGTTCTCCACGACCACCCTGGTGGCCTTCGTCTCGGTGAAGAGCACCGCTCCCCGGGCCAGGGCCTTGGGAATGTAGCTGACGTCCATGGATTTGCGCGCCCCCGAGGGGCAGCCCCAGTCACAGCAGCCCTGGCCGTCGCAGTCCGGAGCGTTGCGCGCGATCTTGAAGTGGGACCAGCCCAGCTTGTCGGCGCCTCGGGCCACGATGCCGCCCATCGGACCGATGGTTTTATCGTCGTTGGGGCGGATGTCGAGCTCTTGCTCCACGCGTTCGAAGTGGCGTGCCATGTTTTCGGTCGACAGCTCATCGCTGTTTTGCCGTTCGCACCACTCGTCCAGAATCCACGGGGGCGTGCGAAAGCAGGTGCCGGTGTTGATGGCGGTGGACCCGCCCACCAGGCGTCCCATGAGCACGGGCACCACGGCGTTACCCAGGGAGGCCACCATGCCGTGTCCGCGGTAAAAGTGGCGGGTGGCCTGGAGCGCGCTTCCGGTGAAGGCGTCCCGCCGGTAGAGCTTACCCTCCTCCAGGAAGACCACCGCGTGACCCTGCTCGGCGAGCTCCTTGCCCACGATGGCGCCCCCCGGCCCCGTCCCCACCACCACGGCGTCGCACTCGATCTCCTCGTCGTCTTCCCACTGTTCGCCGCACTCCACCTGGGACAGCCAGCGTGCGGGCTCGGGAGGGCCGCCCTTGGGCCAGTCCACTCCGTAGGCGCCGAACAGCTCGGTGGAGTCGAAGTGTGCGACCTTGATCAGGTTGCCCAGCACAAAAAGCGGCCACCGCAGCGTCGAGGACTGCTCCCACGTGGACAGCAGCTCGTCCTGGCGGTCGGCGTCCAGGGCGTGGAACCGCTTGCCCGCGTACAGGACCGCGGCCCAGTCCAGCGCCACCACGGCTTGACTCATGATCCGGCTGCCGGCGTCCCCCAGGTCCTCCATGAAGGCCATCAACCGGATCACCGTCTGGGGTCCGGCGCCCGGGATGCGCTCGCCGGGGGGGATCATGGCGCGGCACAGGGCCAAAATTGCGCGGTATTGCTCGGGAGTCAGGAGGAAGGGGTGCTGCATGGTAGGGGGTTCCGATCCTAGTGCCGCTGGTCCACGCCTTCGAGGCGCAGGAGGTAGAGCTGTTCGTGAGTGAAGATAGGCACCGCGCCGATGATCATGAGGCGATCGTTGTCTGGATCCATCAGGAGGTGACCGCGGTTCTGGCCGAAGTTGGGCCCTTCGGGATGGCCAACGAAGCTCTGGTCGCCGTTCGAATCCGGGGCGTTGAGCGTGCCCGATTCGGTGTCGGGGACCAACTCGGTCCAGGTCATCTGGGTCAGATCCAGCGCCCACAGGTCGTTGTGGTAGTCGTTCTCAGCCTCGTTCCAGCGGTCATTGACGACCGAACCGGCATAGACGTACAGGAGATGACGCCCGGCGTCGTAGGCGCAGCTCATGGCCCGGCGGGGGCCCATGGAGACCGGGAGGGTGTCGGAGGTGTGGGTCCCGTTCACCGGATCGATGGTCAGGATCGTGTCCACGGTTTGGGTGGTGTTTCCGCCGTCGCTGGTGACCCGTCCGCCGATGGAGAGCACCATGGAGCTCTGGCTGTCGTAGGCCAGGCAGTTGTCGACCATCTGGGGGAGCCCCGTGGCCACGCTGGTCCAGGCGCTGGTGTCCAGGTTGAAGGCAAAGACCGTGTCGCTGAACCCGGACGGCCCCACGGCGCCATACAGGAAGAGTCGTCGCGCGGACCAGGCGAAGCGGTGGCTATGGCTGATCCAGTTGTCCGGCGGGTGCGTGCCGGAGGTGGTTTCCAGTGTGGCGGTCCAATTGGCCCCTACGCGCATCACCGAGGTGGTCGACGGGCCGAATACCACCCACTCGCTGCTCGCCGCGTCGTACCCCACGTACTGGCACCAGTCCTCGGTTCCCATGCAGAAGCCGTCCGTTGGTCCGAATACGTCTCCGGTGAGGGGCTGTTTGGCGTGGGTTCCGTCCGCGCCTTCCACGAGCCAAAGGTGGGTCAGGTTGGGATCGTTACTATCTCGACCAAAGGCTGTGGCAAAGACATCCGCCACGGCATCGTACGCAAAGGAGACGGTGTCGATGGGCGTGTTCAGGGAGGTGCCCACCATGATGGGGTCGTCGATCTCAATGTCTAAACGCACCCAGGCCAGATCGTCGCAGCGGGCCTCCCCCGTGGAACCGTCCGGGCGGCAGATCTGGTCCGTGGCCACGCAGTCTGTCGGATCGCTCCAGATCCCCGCGGTGCAGGTCTCCAGCAGGGAGCCTGTGCATCGGGTAGTGCTCTCGGTGCAGCCATTGGTGTTGGTATTGGTGTTGGTATTCGCGTTGTCATTGGCGTTGTCGTTCGCGTTGTCATTACCGACGCCGTCATCGTCCGAACAGCCGCCCAGTGTTCCCAGCCCCAGCCCCAGCCCCAGTCCAAGTCCTAGGCTCAGCACCAAGCCCGGCCATAGGCCATTGGCGAGCCTACCCTCCAGCCCTTTTAACCACCACGGATTGATCCGTCTCACATTGCACCTCCATGAGATAGGATCCTGTACCACGCTTCACCCAAGCGCTGCCAGCAAACAAGGGCCACTGGCAAATGGCGCCGATCCGTATGTCAATCCACGCGAGCACCTGTTAGGCGAGCACCTGGCAGCCAACGCGGCTTACGTGCTTGAAGTGCGCGTCGTAGGTGAGCACAGTGGTGCCGGTCTCGGCCGCCGTGGCGGCGATCCAGATGTCGTTGGTGGGCAGAGGGGTTCCCTGGCGGCGTAGGTCGCACACCAGCTCGGCATAGATCGCGCTGGTGTGATCACCGATATCGGCGACGGTCACGATGGACTCGTCCAAGAACCGCAAGAGCTCAGCTTCGTTTTGCGTGGGACGGCTCCCCAGCCGAAAGCCCGTTCGAAGCTCGCCGAGCACCACCGCGGGGACGACGATGGAGCGCGCTCGCCGGATCAGCTCCAATGGTTGAGCGGCACCCCGTTTGAAGTGCGAGTAGGCCGATGTATCGAGGCAGAGGTGGCTCACTTCCAGAGCTCCTCGTCTAGCTGGTCGAAGGCTGAGGTTGCATCCTCGAACTCCCGGAGCTCGGGCTCACTCCAGGTCCCTGCGTGAGTGGCCAGGCCATTGTCATAGGGACTGTTCGGACCGAGTCCGAGGGCCCGACGCAGTAGCTCTCGTACGGTCTGGTTGAGGGACTGCCCTCGCCGATTTTTCTCTTCGACCAGGGCCTTCGCCAGATCCTGAGGTATTCCTCGAATGCTGATATTTCGCATGAATCTCCTCTCTTCCAGATCGCATTCACTATATATAGTCTATGACTGCGTTCATTCGCAGTCAACAAGTGAATGCAACCCTGACGAATGCATGCCCGAACCTGGGGGACCCCAATC
>JAOZUO010000087.1:28413-33545 GCA_029938605.1 Deltaproteobacteria bacterium
GACCCCAATCTCATTGTGGCTTTGCTTTGGTGTCCGGCTGGTGAGGAGGAAACAGCCGGCGGAGTGATGGAAGACCCGACTTAGTCGTCGAAGTCGCCCTCTTCTCCCTTGTCCGAGTCGATGGACTTGGCGCGTTCCACGATTTTTTCGGGGGTCCACTCGGCCGGGTTCTCGATGCGCTCGGTCTTGGGGCCCGGGTCCGGACCACCGGCCTCACAGATGAGGTCGATGGCGATGTCGGCGGTGTCGGTGGCGTTGAACACGTTGGCCAGCAGGTTGTAGACGAAGTCCTCTACCCGCCTGGTCATGCGCTCGCGGATCGGGGTGGGCTGGCCGAGGATCTTGTTCTCGAAGGGGAGGTTGAGCTTCTTGTAGTTGCCGCTGTTCCAGCCCTGGTCCTCGGCGTAGGCCTTCATTTCGGCCCACAGCGCGTCGTCCACTCCTTCGCCGGGCATCTTGACGAAGTTGCCGTCGCCGTCCAGCGTCGCATTTCCGTAGTCGTTGACCTCCACGCCCCAGGAGCACATCTGAAGGGCGGTGGCTACGTTGGCCTTGGTGGTGCGGGTCTTGGAGGCGATCTCCCGTAGCCGCTCGGAACTGTTGCCCGAGGTGCCGTGCTGGGCGCCGCTCACCTTGTACGGGGTCAGGGCCTCGTGGACCCCCGCTGTGAGATCCACCTGGATGCCGGCGGCGCTGGCCTCGATGCCGTGGGAGGAGCCGTTGTTCAAGGCGATCCACGTGGGGAAGTGGCCGTGGGCGTTGAGTCCCTGGATCAGGAACAGCGCCTCCTCGGCGGTGGACAGGCCGGTCTTGCCCTTGATCTCACCCACCTCGGTCTCCATGGAGGCCCAGGTCGGAATCAGCGGCGCCACCTTCAGGGAGGCCAGCAGATTCAAGTCGTCGGGCAGGTGAGAGGCATCGATGGCGATGGAGGTCAGGCCGAACTCGAAGAGGGAGGGGATCTCCACCTCGGCGGGCCCGATGTCGGCCTCCTTTTTGATGCCGTAGTGGTCGGCGTGGATGGCCACGGGCACCGTGATCTTCAGCTCGTTGCACAGCGCGTCCACCTGCCGGGCGATGTTCCAGTAGTTCACCGGGCAGTAGGAGGTGGCGCCGCCCTCGGACCGGGCGATCTCCACGATGAGGGCCGAGTTCGCCTTCTGGGCGGCCCGGAGTGCTCCCCGGATGATGAGGTGGCTCCGGCCGTTGGCGGCGATGGACATGGCGCCGCCCTTTTTCAGCATCGCCAGGTCCACATATTTCCCGCTCACCAACAGCGCCCGCGAGCTCGGAAACAGCTTCTGAACGTTCGGGGGACGCCCCACCTTGAGTGCTTGCTCGAAGTTCGACATTTCCATTCTCCCTCGCCGGCGGCTGCGCGAGTCGTCTGGGGACCCGGACCGCCGTGCTGTGTTTTGCCCGGACCACCGCTATGGGTGGCCCCCCGTAAGCGATCATCAAGGTAACCCTCGTTTGGCCGGGGGGCAAGGGGACAATGGGACAACGGAATATTGAAGCCGCGGTAGGTCTACCAGAGCCCTCGCAGGGGATTCTGGTTGGGGCGCTTGCGGGGTGGGCGCCAGTTTCGTAGCTCCACGGCGGACTTGCTGGAGGGGCGGAAGCGCATGGGGTAGGTAACGCGGTAGAGGGTCTCGTCTCCCCAGGACCTGGCCACCCGCAGGGCGTAGGCGGCCTGGATCAGGCAGCGGTTGAGCACGGGGTTCTTCAGGGTGGAGTGCGCGAGCCAGACGTCGGTGACCTCTCCACGGGTGAGATCCAGATACAGCACGACACGGCCCTTTTTGAAGCGGGGACCGGTGGCCTGGTAGCATCGGGTGGCGCGCTTGAGATAGCCCTTGGTTAAGAGCCGCTTTACGATGGACTTCGTGAGGCGTCCCGCCGAGATTTTCGAGGTCACCGTTGGAGGTTTGGCGGCTCCGCCGGTTCTGGTAAACGGACCCACGGGGAGGTCCAGCGCCCCGGGCGGGGCCATGCGGCGGAAGAACCGTCCCCCCCAGCGGAGGGCGAAACGCAGCCGATCCCGGCCAAAGGCGTCGGCGGGATTGACGACGATGAGGGATCTCTTCTCGTGCACCCCCCTGTCCACCGCCGAGCCGTACAGGGTGATCAGCCGCTTGGCCCACTGGGCCGGCATGGTGCGCGCCGCGATGTGCAAGGTGTGCCGACGGCCCCAGTAGCCGAATTTCAGCGTGGCTTGCTTGGGGGAGGTGCCGGTGAGCTTGCGGTATTGCAAGAACCCCCCCAGCAGGGCCAGGTCCTTTTGGGCCAGCCAAATCTTCTTGCCGCCCAGGTGTAGGCTGAGATCGCTGAGACGCCCCGGTCGGGCGAGGCTTGCGGCGAGCTTCGCGGCCGCCTGGTGGCTGGCCTTGTCCCCCTCGGTGGAGCCATCCTCGTGCGCTCTGGGGTCGAAGGCGTAGGCCACGCCGCCCCGCTGGCGGGCCAGGGTCGCGAGGGGGCCTTGGCGAACCTGGTGTGTGAGCCCCGAAAAAGGGCGCCCCTGGAGGATCAGGATCTCGGTAGATTTGGGCGCTTTGGGCCATACGATTCCCGCTGCCTCGCGCTCGGGGAGGAGCCCGTCTGTCAGGATCACCAGGAGCCGTCGCCGGGCCGAGGCGCGCTTGGACCAAAGGCTGTAGGATTTGCGCAGTCCATCGGCCAGCCGTGTGCCGTTGGCCAGCCCCACTCGCGCCAGACCGCGCAGAGCCCGGGTTATGGCGCCGGGCTTCGCCCAGGTGAGGCGGCCCGTGAGCTGCTTGGCCTTTCGGTGATAGGCCACCAACCCGAAGCGTGTGCGGCGGCCGAGGGTCTTGAGGATGCGACGAATGACGGCCGAGGCGGTGCGGTGGCTGTTGGGCCACATGGAGCGGGACCGGTCCACCAGGAACACCACGTCTGTGCCCCAGCGGCGGCGAGAGGCGCCGGGGTTGCCCTGGACTAAAAGCAGCGCATGCCCCGGGTGAAGCCGCGGCCGGCCATTGACCGCGGCGCGTTTGGGGGGCGCCACGAACAGCGCCGCTCGTACAGGTTGTTGGGCCCCTATGGCGAGGTCCGCCAGGGGCTTCTCCAGGGTGGTTTTGGCAGCCACGCGGAGCTGGTAGCGTCGGGCGCGGCGGCTGAAGACGGGGCGATCCTGTACGGTCACCATGGCTGTGGCCAGGTTGCGCGCCGAACCCCGGCGCGGGTAGACGAAGACCCGTCGGCCCCACCGGAGGGTCACCGGGTGGACGTAGCTGTACCGGACCCGAATGGCCCCCTTGGGCGGTACGGGATACACGCGCAGGCGATAGCGGTTCACGCCGGTCATCTCCAGCCAGGCGGGGTCGAACCTGCTGGGCAACCCGCGGGTGTTTTTCACGACCCGGCGGACCGCTTTGGCCTGCAAGAGCGCGGCGGTCACCCAGCGCCGGCCCAACCGCACCGAGAGCGAAACCACTACGGTGCCCGGGGGCGTGCGGAAAGTAAGGATACCTTCTTCGGGGGAGCTGCTGGTGGACCGGAGGGACCGCGTGACTGTGGTGTGGGCCATGAGGCCGGTGACGTTGGCCAGGACGGTGTGGGAGATCTCCTTGACCTGCCGACCGTAGCGACCGTCCACCAGGGCCGGGACGCGGGCGGCTGCTTTGGGCATCAACGCCCCGGTCGCCAGCGAGACTACCAGCGAGGCTACCAACGAGACCGCCGCCGAGACCGCCAGTGAGGCCAGTCCGATTATCGGGGGGCGGGTTGTGATCATGGCGTGCTCCAGTTCCGGCGGCGTTGGTATTTTGTTGGACGCCTGTGGACGCCGATCGTTCCGGACGAAATCAAATGAACCGAGTGATGAGCTCCCGGATGAGGGCCGCGGGACCTTCCGGATGGGCCTGGGCCTGCTGCACCACGGGGGCCAGTTGCTGCCGGATCCGAGGGGCGTCCAGCTCTTCGACGGAACGCAAAGCGCCCATGCGGCGTCCGAGCTGGAACATGAGCCGGTCCTCGTCGGGCAGTTCCAGGTAGCCGTCCAGGACGTCGAGCAGACGCTGTTTGTCGCCGGGGAGCTCGCCCTCCACCTCCTCGAGCAGGTTCAGAATGTGGTCGCTCACCACGCGCGATCGAATCGAGTCGAGGCCGTTGATGAACCGCCGGATTTCACGCACTACGCCGTCGTCGTCCAGGGGATCGAAGCCGGCGGCGTCGAACTCTTCCCTCAACCCGGTGCCGCTGCGCAGGCCGAGGCTGCGGAGCCGGATGAAGTGCGGGTTGATCTGGTTCAGGGCGTCGGCGGTTTCGTCGGCGTGCTCCTCCCAGAGGTTCACGCCGCCCAGGCCCGGCATGACGTACTCGGACAGCTCCATGCCGGCGTCGATGACATTCCGACCGCCTCGGATGTGCTGGTCCTTGGTGCAGCCCTTGCGGACCCGCTTCAAGAGCGTGTCCGACCCCGTCTCCAAGCCCACGTGGATGCGGTTCAAGCCCGCCTCGAGCAGCTCGGCGAGCCCCTCCACCGGCGTGCGGGCCAGGGTCTGTGAACGGGCGTAGCTGGTGATGCGTTCCACCTCGGGGAACACCTCCTTGATCTTGCGCACCACCCGGGCGAGGTCCGGTGGCTTGAGCAGGAGGCTGTTGGCGTCTTGTAGAAACACCGTCTTGCCGCCACTGGCCAGAAACAGCGCCACCTGGCCGATGCCCGCGTGGAGCGGAGCATCCTGCATGACCCGGTGGATGACCTGCTGGGTCATGCCTCCGGACCCGCTGCGCTCGGCGGCGACGTCCAGGAGTCGATCCCGCACCCGTCCCATGGCCTCGATGTCGGCCTCCACATCCTCGACGGGTCGGCGGGAGAACTTCCGCTTCTTGTACACCGGGCAGAAGGTGCACTTGTTCCAGGGGCAGTTGCGGCTCACCCGAACGAGCAGGCTGCGGGCTTCGCTGGGCGGACGGATGGGCCCGACCTCGAAGTCCAGTGGTGTCGGATCGTCTTTCAGAAGGTTGCTCATCGGGTCTCCTCGGCTTGCGGGCCCTGAGGCCGTGTCTCGCCCGGCTTCAGGTATATAGCATGGCTCCGCGAAAGAGGGTCTGCGTAGGGTGCCGATCCTCGGAGGGACCTGTCGCTGGATCCGTGGTCTGACGGAATA
>JAOZUO010000088.1:0-2657 GCA_029938605.1 Deltaproteobacteria bacterium
CGGCAGGTGCCGAGCTTGGATCGTGGTGTCGCGACTGAGTGCGAAGGCGTGCTCCAGGATGTTCTGGAGCTCCCTGACATTCCCGGGATAGTCGTGCTCCATCACGACAGCGAAGGCTTCGCGGGAGAGGCCAACGACTTCCCTGCCGTGCATTCGATTGAGGTTGCCGATGAAGTGATCGACCAGCAGGGGAATGTCCTCCCGCCGTTCGACAAGCGGAGGGATGTCGATGTGGATCACGTGGATGCGATAGAAGAGATCCTCGCGGAACTCGCCCTCGCGAACGAGCCTTCGAAGGTCCTTGTTGGTGGCGGCCAGCACCCGCACGTTGGCCCGCACGGGCTCCACCGCGCCCAGCGGCTCGAAGGTCCGCTCCTGCAGCACCCTGAGCAACCGCACCTGCATGGCCGGTGACACGTCGCCGATTTCGTCCAGCAGGAGGGTCCCGCCGTCTGCCAAGGCGAACCGGCCCGGCTTGTCGCGTTTGGCGTCGGTGAAGGCGCCGGCCCGGTAGCCGAACAGCTCCGACTCCAGGAGCGTGTCCGGGATCGCCCCACAGTTCACCGCCACGAACTGACGCTTGCGCCGTGGAGACAGCAGGTGAATGGCCCGGGCAAAGAGCTCCTTGCCCGTGCCGCTGGCTCCCTGGAGCAACACGGTGCTCTCGCTGTCGGCGATCTGTGGCAACAGGTCGAACAGCCGGCCGATGGCTGCGCTCTTTCCCACGATGTCGGCCAGGGTGTGCTTGTCCAGCAACCTCTTTCTGAGCTCCTCGATCTGGCGGAGGTCCTGGAAGGTCTCGACTCCCCCGATGATCTCACCGTCACTGCCGTGCAGGATGGCTGTGGAAACCTTGATGGGGATTCGATTGCCCATCGCGTCGATCACGAACACGGTCTCGTTGACGGCCGGCTTGCCCGTGGCCAGCGTCTCCTTCAGGGCGCAGGCGTCCTCGCAGATGGTCGCCCGGAACACCTCACTGCAGCGCTGTCCCAAGGCGTCGGCACGCCGGGTGCCGGTAATCTTCTCGGCGGCCCGATTGAAGGAGGTGATGCGCCAGTCCAGATCCACCGTGAAGACTCCCTCGTTAATCGAGTCCAGGATGGGCTCTCGATACCTCTTCAGGTCGAGAGCCGCTTCACCCTTCTCTTCGGACAAGTCTTCGGATCTGTGGCCAGGCATCGGCCCATCCTTCCTACCGATCGACTACCACGAATTCATGCAGTTTGCAAAAGAGACATGAAACAGTCTTGCAAATTGCACTAATTCAATTCGAGCCGCGATTCGCGCCATAGGCGTAATCAGCTGAATATTAAGGCATATTTTCATTCAGCGGTTCATGGCATAGCAGATGCAAGGTGTCGGCCTGATGAGACTTACCCTACCGGTGAACGAAGACAGGATCTCGCCGGTGCTGGATGTGGCGACAAGGTTTCTGGTGGTGGACGTGGCTCACGACAACGAGGTCGGACGGCGCGAGGTACGAATCGAGCATCAGGATCTCGTGGCCAGGGCAAAGAGCATCATCAAGCTGGGACCACAGGTTGTAATTTGTGGTGCAGTCTCCCGGCCCCTTGAGACGCTGCTCGTCTCGGCGGGTGTGAGGGTGATTCCTAACACCTGTGGCGGGATCGACGAGGTGGTCGTGGCCTTCGTCTCGGGGAGGCTGACCGAGCAGGCGTTTCTGATGCCGGGATGTAGAGGCCGGCACCGACGCTTTCGGCGGCGCTATCGGGGCGGAAGGAATGAGTGAGAAGCGCAACAGCGCAAGGTGAGTCAACAACAAATCGACAAGGAGAACGAAAATGCCAGGAGGAGATAGAACAGGCCCATCCGGAATGGGACCGAACACAGGACGTGGGGCCGGCTACTGCACAGGAAATCCCACCGTGGGATTTGGGAACGGGGGCTGGGGGCGAGGTCGTCGGGGCGGCAGTCGCGGTGGTGGCCGGAATCAGGGTGATGGCTGGGGTCGGGGTGGCGGTTGGGGTCACCGTCATGGGTACTACGCGACCGGGCAACCCGGCTGGCAGCGGGCGGCCACGTGGGAGCCTGCCTACGCGCACCCGTACCCGGGACCGTATGGTTCGGCCATGACGCGGGAGCAGGAGTTGGATGCGCTCAAGAGTCAGTCCGAGCACGTGGAGCAAGTGCTGGATGATCTCAGAAGACGGATCGAAGAGCTCAGCTTGTCCGCCCAGGACGCGAAGGCGAAATAGCCGGGCTGGGCAGACCGCTGGGGGCCTGTCTTGTCCCGGTCGTACAACTTGCAGGAGAACAGACTATGAAAGTCGCCGTGACCGCAACCGGACCGTCCCTGGATGCATCGCTGGATCCCAGGTTCGGCCGCTGCTCGTACTTCGTTGTCGTGGAGTCGGACGACATGAGCTTCGAGGCCATCGAGAATGAGAGCGTTTCGCTTGGCCACGGGGCAGGCATCCAGTCGGCCCAGCTCATGGCGGTCCGTGGCGTCGAAGTCGTGCTTACTGGAAACTGCGGGCCCAACGCCTACCAGACCCTGTCGGCGGCGGATGTCGGAGTGATCGTCGGCTGCGCCGGGAGCGTCTCCGAGGTGGTCGCCCAGCTGAAGGCAGGACAGCTTCACGCCGTCAACGAGCCCAATGTGGCGGGTCATTTCGGTACGGTCGAAGGCCAGC
>JAOZUO010000088.1:2757-4070 GCA_029938605.1 Deltaproteobacteria bacterium
ATGGCTCAGCTCCAGTCCATTACCTCGCGCATCTCCGAAATCCAACAGGGAGGCTCGGCCTCCGGCGCGGGGGTCGCAGGGTCCGAGGCGCCCGGGCAGGCCTCGAGGCGGCCGGGGCGCGTAACTTCGCCGGTGACCGTGGACAAGGAGCGCTGCATTGTCTGTGCCATTTGTATGGATGTGTGTCCTGAGGACGCGATCACCCTGCGCGAAATCGCCGTGATTGATCCCCAAAAATGCAACGGCTGCGGTCTCTGCGTTGACGAGTGCCCCAACGAGGCGCTCTCGCTTTCCCCGATTTCGGCAACAGCGCTGTGAGGAGGCCCCGGTGGCCAAGTTAGACTACTATGCGGTGCTGGGCGTCAGTCGCCAGGCCGACGAGCGGGAGATCAAGCGGGCCTACCACGACGAGGCGCTTCGCTGGCATCCCGACAGGAATCCTCGTGACCCGACTGCCGAGGATCATTTCAGGGCGGCCGCCGAGGCCTATGAGATCCTCCGAGACCCCCAGCAGCGTCGTCTCTATGATTTGAGCCCGGCCCACTTCCAGCCCGGGAGAAACCTGGCGGGGTTTGGCCGTGGTGGTGGACGCCGTCGTGGTCGCGGCAGGGGCTGCGGCGGCCGGTGCGCGCGGCGATCCGGCTCGTCGGAATGAGCGGCCCGATCCGTATCGCCGTCGCCAGCGGAAAGGGCGGCACCGGCAAGACCACCATCGCCACCAACCTCGCGGTCGTGCTGGCTGACCAGGGTCGCCGGGTCGCCTACGTGGATTGCGATGTGGAGGAGCCCAACGGGCACATCTTCCTCAGTCCTTCGATCCACGAGAGCCGGGCGGTGTCGATGCCCGTTCCCCAGGTGGACGAGGCCCGCTGCACTGTCTGTGGCGACTGTGGAAAGGCGTGCCGCCACTCGGCCATCGTGGTGCTTCCGCGGAAGGTCCTCACCTTCCCCAAGCTTTGTCACAGCTGCGGCGGCTGCTCGCTCGCCTGCCCCGAGGATGCCATCAGCGAGGTCGGGCGAACCACTGGCGTCGTACAGCAGGGCGTTTCGGGACCGCTGGCCTTTGTCCACGGCATGCTCGACATCGGCGAGGCCATGGCGCCGCCGGTGATCCGAGCGGTGCTCGACGCCGCCCCACCTGATCACCTGCTCGTCCTGGATGCGCCACCCGGGACGTCGTGCCCGGTCATCGAGTCTATCAAGACCGCAGACGTCGTGCTCCTGGTGACGGAACCGACGCCCTTTGGCTTGAACGACTTGCGGCTGGCCGTGGAGTTGGTGCGCGCGTTGGGCCTGCCACTGGGTGTTGCCGT
>JAOZUO010000088.1:4170-33518 GCA_029938605.1 Deltaproteobacteria bacterium
GCTCGCCCCGACTCCCACAGAGATGTTGGCGCCCGGTCAGGAGCTGGATGTGCGTGAGTTGGTGGTGATCAGCGGCAAGGGAGGCACCGGCAAGACCAGCATCGTCGCCTCGTTCCTCGCCCTCGCCGAGCGGGTGGCGGCGGTCGACTGCGACGTGGACGCTGCCGATCTTCACCTCGTCCTGGAGCCGAAGGTGCGAAACCGTTGGCCCTTCTCCGGCGGCCACGAGGCGGTGATCGATGAGGCGCGATGCACCGGGTGCGGCCTGTGTGCCGACCATTGCCGGTTCGATGCCATTCGGGTCGACGATGCCGACGGGGCGCTTGGGTACACGGTGGATCCAATCTCCTGCGAGGGGTGCGGTGTCTGCGTCGACATCTGTCCGGACGCCGCCGCCCAGATGGTGCCCTCGGCCAGCGGAGAGTGGTTCGTCGCCGACACCCGATGCGGCCCCATGGTGCAGCCGCGTCTCGGCATCGCGCAGGAAAACAGCGGCAAGCTCGTGTCCCTGGTCCGCCGGGAGGGAAAGGCCCTGTCCAGCTTGGGCGGTCGGGACCTGTTGATCTGCGATGGCTCCCCGGGGATCGGCTGCCCGGTCATTGCCTCGATCACCGGCGCTCGGATGGTGCTCGTGGTGACCGAGCCGACGCTCTCAGGGCTGCACGATCTGAAGCGGGTGGCCGCGTTGACGCGCCAGTTTGGTATCGAGACCGCGGTCTGCATCAACAAGGCCGACATCAATCCCGACCTCTCCGACCGCATCGAGCGAGAGGCCGAAGCGCTCGACCTTCCGGTTCTCGGCCACATCCGCTACGATGAGGCCGTCACCACGGCGCAGGTGAACCGGAGGTCCGTCGTTGAGGACGGGGGCGGGCCGGCGGCGATTGACATCAGGGCTTTGTGGGCGCGAGTTCTCCATACCATCGGGTAGACAGAAAGGCCGCGCATCCGGGGTGTTTGGGCACCTGTCTTTTGAATCCGGGATTCCAGCCTTCAACGTTTCGCCACCGGGACGAAGCGCTTGCTATCGGCGAGTATCCCTTCGACTCCGCCACCAGTCGCTCCAGCGAGTCTCGGAGCCCAGGCACGGGCCCTAAGGCGGCTGGCGCAAATAACCTACTTGCGGGGCTTTGGCCTCGGGTGGCTCAGCGACATCTTGATGTCGAGCACGGGAGTGCCGTTGATCGCGTCCAGCCCGCGAACAGACAGAACGGTACCTTCTGCCTCGAGCAGCACGACCTCGGTGATCGCGATCGGTGACAGGCGATCCGGGGTGCGCGAAGCGAAGGGCCCCACCCGCTTGCCGTCCCATCCTCGGGCGAAGATGGTCTTGACTCCCCGGGGTCGGTGCGCCTGCCAGACGACAACCAGGTGCGACTCGTCCTCCAGTCCCTTCATGAAAGGGGCCATGCCCGGATGAAGGTGAATCTCCGAGGTGTCGCTGCGGGTCGGCGAGCTGGATCCGAAGCCCTTTTCGTTGCGGCGCCTGTCGTTTTTCACCACACCGATCGGGTACACCATCACCGGCTTCACGTCTCCGTACAGACAGGTCAGGCAGACCGGCTCGCCGTCTACTGTTCTGGCGTCCTCGGGCGTGCAGGCACTGCCGCATCGGAAGCACAACATGGTGTCACCAGCCTCAGCGGACAACATGGGTCCCATCTCCCGTCGGCTCGAGGAGAACATCTCTTTTGCACCGCACGAAAACAGAGCCATCGTATCATGGACCGGGATGCCGGCGCTGCGAAAGGCCCCGGCAGGGTTGTGCTGGCTACCTTACTCGTCGGCAAACGCTCGAAAGCAGCGGACACTGATACCATCCCACCAGTCCCCCTTCCGGAGACCCAGCCCTACTCCGACGTGGGCCGGGCCCAGATGCGTTTGCGTTCGCGTTTGCGTTCGCTCCGGGCACACGAGTTGGGAAGTCTGTTTCGAGGTGTGCTTATTGAACGCCGTAGCGCTCGTGGTGGATTTTATTGTTTGGGAGGCTGGTTCGGAGGTGACCGGGCTTTTCTTCGGCGCAGTGGCCCACGGCGATGATGCACTCGACGTTGAGGGTGTCGGGGAGGCCGACAACGGCGCGGACGGCTTGCTCGGCGGAGCGGTCCGCGGTTTGCTGTCGGCCGCGGATTTGGACCCAGCAGCTGCCGAGGCCTTCGGCGTGGGCGGCCAGGTGGGCCACGATGGCGGCGATGGAGCAGTCCTCCACCCAGATGTCGCAAACCTCGGGGTCTCCGCAGACGACGATGGCCAGGGCGGCCCCGTCGAGGAAGGAGGCGCCATGGGGTTTGACGCCGGCCAGCCGGGTCAAGGTGGACGGGTCGGTCACAAACACGAACTCCCAGGGGTTTCTGCCCCGCGATGTGGGGGCGCGAAGCACGGCCTCTTCAAGGCGCTCGATGACTTCAGCGTCGAGGGGGCGGTGGGTGTACTTGCGGATTGAACGTCGGGATCGGAGATGGTTCAGCATGGGATGCTCAATCTATCATAGCCATCTTGCTGATTATCCCCGTTCTTCGCAAGCCGGAACAGGGACCGATCATCAGGCGCGGCATTGGGACGTTTCGCAAGCACAGGTTCCGGCTACCGGCTACCGGCTCCGACTCTAGCTCTGGCCACGTCCCGTTACGGCGCTCGCCGTCAGCAGCATGATCCACACCACGGACACGGCGCCGACGAGCCCCCACATGACGACCATGTTAGGCGATGTGGGCAGCGTCAAGGCCATACCCAGGGCGGTGGCGCCCGACGCGACTACGGTCACAAGAGTGCCGACCCACCAACGCCCCGCGCGGTTCGCCCCAATCCGCCGCAGACTCCAGGCGAACCCCTGAGCATAGGTTACTCCGGTGCCCAAGGTGATGATCAGGACCACGGTGGGCCCTGCGATCTGCGCCGGCAAGGCGATACACGCCAGGGTAACCACCACCAGCGCAAGATCCGCGTAGGAGACGTGTGTCACGCCCTGGGCATCCACGCGCGTCACCCGATAGACCCGCACGAACGTTCGACTCGCCCGGCGCCCCAGGGCCAAAACAATGATCACGAAGGTGAGCCAACCGCCCCACACCACCCACTGCCCCCACGTGAAGCCGAGCCACCCCGGGGCCGTGGCCCAGTGGATGAAGATCCCCAACGCGGCGGTCTGCTGCACGAAGGTCTTAAACCGCCCCGCCTGCCCTGTATGAATGGGAACGTCCAGCTCGTTGGCGGATATTCGCAACCCGGACACAAACAGCTCCCGGAACACCAGCGCCGACAGCGCCCAGACCGGGAAGATCCCATACACCGCCAAAAAAGCAAAGATCGCCAGGGTCACCAGCTTGTCGGAGGTCTGGTCCAAAAAGGCCCCCAGGGTGGAGGTCCAGCCAAACCGCTTGGCCAAAAACCCGTCGAGCCGGTCGGTGAGCGCTGCCAGAGTCACCACCACCAGCCAGGCCACCGACCAGGTTCCGCTGGAGGCGTATTGACGCCCGATGAAGAACAGCGCCGCAAAGATCACGACCACGCGCGCCACGCAGATGAAGTTCGGGAGCTGGTGCGGTCCCACCCACGAGCGTCGGGCCCTTCGAGGGTCCCCGACCAACGGTGCCTGTGATCTATCGACGGTACCTTCGTTCACGGCCACAGTAATACCCCAAGGCAGAGAACTGTGGGCAGCCTTTTACATTCTCTGTCTCCCGGTGCCTTAGGGCCCGTCCAAGAATAAGGTATCGATGCAGGGCGTCGGAGCGCCCGGCTCGCGAGGCGCGCCGAGGCGCATACTTATTGATATGCAACGAGAAGCAACGAAGCGAGCCGGGATGCTCCGGCGTCCTGGGCGATCGAGTTATTCTTGGACGGGCCCTTATCCTTGACCCGATCCGCATCCGGACACTAGGATTGCCAGGTTCCAAGTAAAGGCTGACCCTATTGTCTCACTTCGGCCTCCAGGCGGCGCTTTCACTCATGTGGGTGCCGCTGTACGTGTTCCTCGCCGTGTACTACGCGGTCTTCACGCTGCGGGAGCGCTACATTCTGTACTTCTCCTTCCTCTGGGCGCTCATGGGGGTGTACGCCTTCGCCTGCGCCGGCCTCTACTCCGCGCCGGGACCCGAGGTGGGGGGGAGCTGGCAGCGGATCCAGATGCTGAGCGCCGCCTACGCCTTCCCGACCATTCTGCTATTCATGACCGCCTACGCGGGCCAAAAGATCCACAGGTTTGTCGTGGGCATGCTGTACACCATCAGCACCATCTGCGTGGTGACCATCTACGCCACGCCCTGGTTCTTCACCAACGAGCCGGCAACCAAAGAGTTCACGCTTTGGGGAATGGCGGTCCGGTATCCGGAGATGAAAACGGGTTGGATGGGCGCGGTCTTTTTCAGCTGGGGCTTGTTGGTGCTCATGTTTTCAATGGTGCCTCTGGTCAAAGCCGTCCAGCAAGGGCGTCGCGGCGCTGCGATCCTGCTCAGCAGCGTGTTGCTCATTCTCCTGTGCGTCATCAACGACGTCCTGATAGCCATGGACGCCTACCAGTTCCTGTACCTGACCGAGCACGGCTTCGCGGTCTTCTCCATCGCCGCGGCGTTCTTCATGCTCGACCGGTTCATCAAGGCGCGACGGGATGTGGAGCGAAAGAGCCAGCACCTCTTACAGGTCAACCAGGAACTGCAGAGCCTCGACGCCATGAAGGAGGACCTGCTGGCCAACATCTCCCACGAGCTGCGGACACCCCTGGTCTCCATCCGCGGCTACGTCGAGTTCATGCTCGAAGGCAAGCTGGGACCCATCACCGAGAGGCAGACCAACGGTCTCAAGGTCGCCCGCCGGAACGTCGCCCGCTTGCTGGGCCTCATCGGCAACCTGCTGGATTACGCCAAGCTCCGGAACGGCCGGGTGAAGCTCAAGCGCAGGGTGGTCGACCTTCGGGAGATCTTGCTGGAGTCGGTGGCGGCCGCCCCGCCCCAGATTGAGGAGGGAGAGCTCCATCTGGAAAAGGAGCTACCCGCCGACGATAGACTGCTGGTGCGCGGGGACGCGGGCAAGCTCCGGCAGGTGTTCGACAACCTGCTGTCGAACGCCATCAAATTCACCGGGCCCGGCGGAGAGATCCGCGTGGAGGCGAGTCGCTCTGAGGAAGGCTGGATCCGGGCAGCGGTGCAGGACAACGGCATCGGCATCCCCGAACAAAAGATCGCCCGGATCTTCGAGCGGTTCTACCAGGTGGGCCCCACGGGACAGGGACAGGGACCCGAGCGCGGTATGTCCAGCGCCGGCGTGGGGCTGGCCATCGTGCGCGAGATCGTCCGTCTGCACCAGGGCGACGTACTGGTCAATAGCCAGGAGGACGAGGGAACGCTCTTTGAGATCCGCCTCCCCAAGGCGGCCAAGACAGAGGACATGGTGATGCCCCCGACCGGCGCCTCGGACCCCCCTTCCGAACGGCGCGCGCGGCTTCTGCTGGTGGACGACGACCGGGAAGTCATCGAGTTTTTGTCCCTGGCCATGAACGCCGAGGGCTACGCCGTGCAGGTAGCCAAGGACGGGGCCACCGCCCTGCAGCGGTGCCAAGAACACGACTTCGATCTGATGCTGCTCGATCTCACCATGCAGGGAATCGGCGGCATAGAGGTCCTGGAGAAGTTGCGCGCCGATCCCAAAACCCAGGGGCTACCGGTGATCATCGTAACCGCCCTGGGGAGCGACGAAATTCGACTCAAGTGCCTCGCCGCCGGGGCCGACGACTTCCTTCTCAAGCCCGTGGCCGTGGACGATCTGCGTCGTGTGGTGGCCCGGGTTCTCGGCCTCCACGCCTCCAGGTAGTGCTCCTCCACGAATCGACTTTCCCTTGACGAAGTCTCCGGAAATCGGCGATCTTCCATGGGGTATGTCAAACGTACGCGGCGAATATACAGGGCATCGAAGCCGTCTACTCTCCGAAGGAGAAACGGGTTCATGACCTCTATCCAAGGCACGTCCGTCGGGCGGTTGGCCGGCGTCGCGCTGACGCTGGGCGCCATGTCCTTGCTCTCTCCGGTGCCCGAGCACCGGGCAGAGGCCGAGACGGTGCAGTCCTGCCGCCGCAAGGGGTGCAAGCTGAACATCAACACCTACCGGTGCATCTGCCCGCGCCGACGCCCGCGGATCACCGCCGCCCAGCGCTGCCGACGCAAGGGGTGTGTCTATCAGAGGCGCCGCCGCAAGTGTGTCTGCCGCAGTCGGCCCGTGGCACGCCGGGTGAGCCCTCGGCGCCCGGCGGTGTTGCCCGCGGGCCGGCGCAACCGACGCACGGGGATCCACTGGGTGACCATCTCCGGAGGCACCTTCCTCATGGGCGCCAAGCACTGGCGCATGACCCGCCCGGTGCGCCGGGTGGCCATACCCACCTTCGAGCTGGCGCGCTCAGAGATCACGGTGGCTCAATACCGGCGCTGCGTTCAGGCGCGCAAGTGCAAAAACCCCGTGCGAGCCAGTCGGTGCACCTGGACCCTGAGGAACAACGACCACATGCCCATGAACTGCGTAACCTGGCACGAGGCGCGTATCTACGCCAAGTGGGCCGGGGCACGGCTCCCCTCGGAGGCGGAGTGGGAGTACGCCGCCCGTAGCCGCGGCAAGAACCACAAGTACCCCTGGGGAGACACACGCCCCAACTGCAAGCTCGTCACAATGAGCCAGACAGGATGCAGGATAAAGCATCCTCAGACGGTGTGCCAAAGCCCCGCGGGAAACACCGAGCAGGGGCTCTGCGACATGGCCGGGAATGTGTGGGAGTGGACCATGGACACCTATCATGGGAACTACAGTAACGCCCCCACAGACGGCAGCGCGTGGATCACTCCCTCCAAATACAGCCGGATCGTCCGGGGCGGCGGTTGGGCCTTTATGGCATCAAACATCCGAACGCGGTATCGTCACTACCATTCGGCCACTGGAAATAGAAACTGGATCGGATTCCGCGTGGCACGAGCTAAGCCGTGACGAAAGAGAACGGGAACAGGAACAGGAACAGGAACAGGAACAGGAACAGGAACAGGAACCGGAACCGGAACCGGAACAGGAGTACCGGGAGCGGATGATGCAGAAATCCCTCGTCGGACAGAAGATCGGCAACTACGAGATCGTCAGCCTCCTGGGAAAGGGGGGCATGGGCGAGGTCTACGTGGCCCGTCACCCGGTGCTGGATCGGACGGTGGCCGTAAAGGTGCTCTCGCGGGCGCTGTCGGACGACGAAGATCTGGTGGCGCGGTTTCGCCAAGAGGCGCAGTCCGCCGGACGTATTGGCCACGAGGCCATCATAGAGATAACGGACTTTGGCTCGCTCGAGGACGACCGCTGCTACTACGTGATGGAGCTGCTCCAGGGGCTGAGCCTGCAGGAGTACTTAGACGAGCACGGCACCGTCACCGTGTCCGAGGCGGTGGCCATCCTGCGCCCCATTCTAGAAGCCCTGTCCGCCGCCCACGCCGCCGGCATCGTGCACCGGGACATCAAGCCGGACAATATCTTCCTCCATCGCGACAGTCAGGGCCGGATCAAGCCCAAGCTCCTGGACTTTGGCATCGCCAAGCTGCTGGATCCCACCCAGTCCGACTCCGGTGTCGCCACGCGCACGGGACAGCTGCTGGGTACGCCCCTGTACATGTCCCCCGAGCAGGCAGCTGGAGAGACCCAGAACATCGGGCCCTGGTCCGACGTCTACTCCGTGTCGGCGGTGCTCTTCCGCATGCTCACCGGAGAGCCGCCCTTCAAGGCCAAGAGCTTCGGCGCCCTGCTGCTCAAGCACATGCAGGAGCCCCCTCCCGACATCACCAACCTGCGCCCCGAGCTGCCGGCGGTCCTCGACGGGCTGATCCACGGCGGCATGGCCAAGGAGACCGACCAGCGGTGCCAGACCGTGCGCTCCTTCCTGACCGAGCTCGAAGCCGACGTGCCCGAGGGGGAGGTCATCCCGGAATCCATCCTCCTGCCCAAGGTCCGACAACAGCTCGCTACGGATCCCACCATGCGGGCGGACTCGTCGCAGCACCTGTCGCCCACGGCGCTGGCCTCCACCACACCCGCGGATCTACATCTCGCTGGGGCGGACCTCGAAGACGGTGCGGTCTCGAAGATCTCTTCCACGGGACGTACGAGTCTCTCGGGCGCCGCCGCTGAGCAGCTCCCGGCGCCGCCGGGCAGCGAGGCCAAGGGCAGCGGCAGCAAGGTGGTGCTCACCGGTGGGGCGGTGGCCGTGATCCTCGTCCTCGTAGCCGCGTTGATCTGGGGCTGGGGCCTGGGAGGCTTCGAGCGCGACCGAGCCCCCACAAAAAAGAAGCCCTCGGCCACGATCGGTGCGGCACGCTCAACGCCCCCGGCCATGCGTCCACCGCAGCGGCGGCCCCCTCGGACTGCCACGACCACCACGGCCCCAAAATGGGTTCGGATCCCAAAGCCCGTCAAGCCCGTGACCCTGGGCCTCGCCAAGGTCGCCGGCGATGAGATCTATTTCCGCCTCCAGGCCGGACGACGCTGTTGCGTCAAGACGTTCGACATCCAGGAGCACGAGGTCACCTGGGGCGCCTACGAGGCCTGGGCCAAGGGGCATCGGGCGCGGATGGTGATACCGCCGGAACATGTGCCCGCCGCGCTCGCCGATCGCACACGCTTTCCGGTGGTGGGCGTGGCCTGGAAACAGGCCCTGGACTACTGCCGATCTCTCGGCGGCACCCTGCCCACAGAGTCCCAACACGAGTACGCCGCCCGGGGACCGTCCCTGGGGCTCAATCCCTGGGGCAAGGGGAAAGTGGACCGGCAACGTACGGCGTTGCTCGTTGGCAACTCACCTCGGCTCAGCACGGTCTGCAGCGCCGACCAGGACATGATCCGCTACGGAAACGGAAACCGACGCAACGGTAACCGACGCCTCTGTGATCTCGCCGCCAACGCCATGGAGTGGACCCTGGGCAACTTCGTCAACGCCATCACACCAGACAAGCCACCGTCCGGGTTCCCCTACGGCGGCCCCCAGGCTCATCGCTGGCGCGCGGTCCGCGGCCTGCCCCTGCTGCTGGAAAAGTACCCGGTCCCCCGCGCCGCCAGCCTCTACCGCTCCCCCGGATGTATATCCCTGAAGCTCTGCAAGGACGCTGAGCTCCGCAAGCGGTTCGGATACACCGGTTTCCGCTGCGTGCGGGACGTCCCCCAACCCCAACCCTAAGCTAGGCTAGGGACAGCGAAAGACGGGCTTTCCCGATAGATCGATCCAGAGGTAGTCCTTCATGAGGCCGCCGACGACGTAGGAGAGGCGGGTGCGACGCCCCCCGAGGGTGCGGGTAAAGGGGACCCACTTTCTGAGCCGGAGCTTCAAACGGGGGCCCCACTGGTGGTTGAGGTAGTAGCGGCTCTGGAGGGCTTTGGTGTTGTCTGCGCGGGCCTCGCCCGACAGCTCGGTCCCGTGGGTGGTGAGCTTGCGAGCCGTGGCGGTCACCCGGGTGACCTGACGGCACCGGCGATCGAAGGTGTTGCGGCGGGTGGACACCGCTCCGCCGCGGGTCACCTTGACGTGTACGCAGACCAGGGGCATCTGGGCGCCCACCTTTACGGCGAAGTCGAAGGTCTGGGTCCGGGGGCGCGGTACGCGCAAGTCCAAGACAAAGCGGGCGCCGCGACCACGGCGGGGTACGTTGGCCACGAAGCGATAGCCCATCCACGCCTTGACTTCCACCCCCGACGCGGTGGCAAAATCCACCGTCAGACGGAGTACCCGTCGGCGTAGGGGGGCGACCTTGAGCTTGCGCAGATCCAGGTCGTTGGTGGCGAAGACCTGGGTGCCGTAGTATATTCGACGCCCCTGCGTGACAGAAATGAGCCCCACGCCGATGTATCGGATCCGGGTCTGCACCATGTTCGCGTAGTGACCGGGGCTCTTCCGCCAGGACTCAAACATGGCGAAGGCCGGATCCGCAAACCCGGCCACCTTGCCGATGTTCTCGGACACAAACGGATCGAAGAACCCCGCGTGGCAAGCCCGCTGAGCCACCGAGGCCCAGGTCTTCACCGGCGAGATGTGCGAGTAGTAGCCCTTTGCCACCATCTCCAAGGTGTGCTGCCTGGCGGCCACCCGGAGTCGTTCGTCCGTCCGTAGGGCGACCAGTCCCTTGCGCTTGCGGAGCTGGTTCACATAGCCGACGATGCGGTCCTCCAGCTTCTTGAGCCCCTTGTAGGATCGAGCGTGCCAGACAGGCGCGTAGGAGACGCTCTTCGAAGACGTGACAGACGCCCCAGGCGACCGGGCCGATGCCGGTCCCGAGGCCGGCCCACAGGCCAACGGTGACCCAAGCACCAAGGTCAGCAAAAATACCAGGTGATTACGCATAGGGATCTGGGCTCTCTCCTCTCAAAACCACGGCTACAATCCCGTGTCGTGCTCGATGAAGGTCCAGGCGAGGTCGAACCGGTCCGCGAGGTGGGCTGCGAGCGCCTTCACCCCGAAACACTCCGTGGCGTAGTGGCCGGCCAAACAGACGTTGAGCCCAGCCTCCTCCGCCTCGAGGTACGTGGAGTGCCGGGCCTCCCCGGTGAGCAACGTATCACAGCCCGCCGCCCGCGCATCGTTCAGGAAGCTCGCCGCGCTGCCGGTGACCACGGCCACCCGCCGCACGCGCCGGGGTCCCGTGGACAGAACCTGAATCGGACGCCTCACGGCCGCTTCCACCCGCCGGGCCCAGGCCGCACGGTCGAGATCACACTCCACCAGGAAGCCGAGCTGACGCCCTCTATGCTCCCCAAAGGGCGCCGTGGGTTCCAGCTCCAGTCCCCGCACCAGCCCGATGGCATTGCCCAACTCCGGGTGAGCATCCAGCGGCAGATGGCTCGAGTAGATCCCGAGATTCGCCGCCATGGCCGCAGAAAGGCGCCGAAAAAGCGGCCCGGTGAAGGGGGCCGGCCCACCCCAGAGCAGCCCGTGGTGCACCAGCAGCAGGTCGGCGCCGTCCCTGGCCGCGGCGTCGATGGTGTACTGACAGGCGTCAACGGCCGCGGCCAGCCGCGTCACCGGCCCCCGCTGTTCCAACTGTAACCCGTTAAAGGACCCGGGGTAGTCCTCGAAGCTCGAAACCTCCAGAAACTGGTCGAGGTAGGTGCAAAGTGCGCTGATCTCCATGAAGCTCTCCGCTGTTGAGTCCATGGGCATCATACCCCTAAGATCCGGCCTAAGATACGTCGCCCAGATCCGCCCCCGAAAATCACAGGTTGTACGCGGAAATTTAGAGGGTTCGCGCCAAATGAATCAGGTTCAGATCCACGAGATCCTCACCCAGGGCGTCGAGATCCTGGATCTTGATGCGCGTGGGAGCCACCGAGTACACGAAGTCCTCCATGAAGACGGAGCGTTTCACGATGGAGTTGGAGTCAGTCCACCAGTTGCTGCAGTAGGAGTAGTGGTCCTCCACCTCGTCCGGGTCCACGTGGGCCACGCCCCCGCGCAGGGAGAAACCGCCCTCCACGCTGACGTCGTACACCAGGAGCCCTGAGAAGGTCATGGTGTCGCCGTACGACCCGCCGCCGCCCGAGTCCTCGCACACGGTGATGGGAATGGCCAGCAGCCCCTTAGGGGCGAAGTAGTTGAAGGCCAGGTGATTCGTGGCCGCGTCGGAGGTGGAACCCCGGGTGCCGATGATCTCCTTGTGAGTCACAGCTGTCAATCTGCGTGAGCTGCGCCAACCGCTCTCCCCGCTCCGGCGCTGCCGTCCCCGCCGTACAGGCCCCCATCACCACCACCGAAGCAAAGACCATTGCATACCGGATCATGACTCATTCCTCCATTGGCGTCTGAGAGTATCGCCGCCCAGAAGCCACGCAAGAACGGATCCATGCATCACAGTCAGTATCCCCTACCAATACGATTAAATATCGGGATCTTACCTCCGGCCTCGGATCCGCCGGCGCCGTCCACCGACAGATTTCTGAGACTCGGACCCCCAAATCCCCTCAGGGCTTTCAAGGGCCCGCTCCTGATGGATCAGAGCGCGGTGTCGCCGTGGTGCTTGAGGTAGCAGGCTGCGATCTGGTCACATCCGTCGAAGGCGAAGCACTTGTTGATCGCTTTGAGACCCCGCAGGTACCGACCCTGGGCCAAGCGACAGAACGCCGCCGACTTTCCGTATTTTTTGCAATTCTTGCGCAAAAACGTCACGCGCTGACGCACGTACTTCTGACAACGGCTCACGCTCTTGAAAGTCGCGAGCCCCAGGGTCACCATCATGGAGAAGTGCTTCTTCTGGGTCTGGCTCTGCTCATAGTCCGCCGCCCTGCGCACGGCGGAGTCACACCGCTTCGCCTTGGCGGCGATGGCGCGACAGTCAGTCTTGGCGAGCCTCGCGAGGGTCGCCGCCCGACGCTTGGGCGTTGGGGATTCACTACAACCGCTGGCCCCCGCCAGGGCCCCCAGAAAAACCAGCACCACAATAGACCGCATCACACACACCTCGAGTACTTCCACCGAACATAGCCCATTGAGCACGCTGTGAGAAGCCGCGCCCCGCTCCCCTCCCCGCTCCGCCCCGCAAACGCAGGACATAGGGCCGCCCGATAGAACGAGTAAATATCCAGACCATCTCGTGGGTCTATTCGTATAATGGCCAGAGCAACCACAACCGGAGTCTCCATGAAAAAAGTCAGACCCGTGAAGAACTACGACGAGCAAAGCTACCCCTCGGTGATCGACTCCGAGCTGGACCATGTGAGCCGCCGCGGATTCCTGCGGGCGGCCCTGACCACCTCGGCGGCGGCCGGCGTGATGCTCGCGACGGGCGGGGCCACGAGCCTCGCCGGTGGTCGGCGCCCCAAGACCTACAAGGCCCGGATCTATGTCGGCAGCCGATATACATTCCGGTACGGCAACTATGAGTCGAGCCACGTCGTCGTCCAGTCCAAGAGCGAGCAATTCATCCGGTTTCTAAAGGACAAAAAAGAGACCGCCGGGGTCACCAAGGCCATCCGAAAGGTGTTCGACGCCCACACCTGCGCCGACCTGACCGACGGCAAGAAGCTCGTGCGCCTCCAGAATCGGGTAGCAAAGGCCATGGTCGCACGCTACCGTCACCGCACCCTGCGCAGGGTCGCCACGCCCACGGTAGTCATCTTAGTGACGGTCAACCGCTACCGCCACTGCCGCGGCAAGTGCCGTCCCGCCGCCCCGTACTGCCGCGTACCCAAAAAACGCCCCCGCCCACGTAAGTAACGCCAGCCGATTTTGGACCTTACTCGCTCCAGAATTCGAATCCCATGTCTGGGCATAAGGGTCGTCTGGATTCACCGACATCCTATTGTGCGGGTAGCGGCCTTTGCTTGGGGAGGGGATCTACGTCAAATGCAGTTATCGTCCACAAAGCCGTTGCAGTCGTTGTCCACGCCGTCGCAGGCCTCGTTGCCGCCATTGGTGACCGTGCAGACCCCCTCGCAGCCGTCTCCTGGCATTCCGTTCGAATCGACGTAGCCGGGGAGACAGTGGTCTAACAAGCACGATCCTAAGATACATTGCCGGACCGAGTTTGTGGTGTCCGTGCACACGATGCCGCAGCCTCCGCAGTTCAGATTGTCCGTATTGAAATCCCAAAGCTCGTCAACTTCGCCATCGCAGTCGTTGTCCTTCTGGTCGCACAACTCGGTCGCGTCTTGGTACACCGTGATGTCCGTTTCATCGCAGTCAGTGCCGAGGCAGGCGGGGCCGGCGCCGTAGCCGTCGCCGTCGCCGTCGACGCAATCCTCGCACTGGCTGGTGTCCAGGGCGCACACGGCAGCGTTGCAACCCAGGACACCGTGGGTGAACCCGAGTCCGATGGTGGTGCAGTCCTGGCCGGCCAGGTTGCTCCCGTCGCAAGTCTCGCCGTACTCGTCGTCCACCACGCCATCGCCGCACCATGGGATTTGACAACTCATGCGGCAGGTGTTCGGTGCGGTGTCCGAATTCACACCGACCCCACCGTCGCAGATTTCTCCCTGGTCGGGCATGCCGTTTCCACACAGTGTCATATCCTGTTGGCAGTCACCGCGACAGCCATCGCCCCCGGAGACATTTCCATCGTCACAGGCCTCCACCTGGGATCCGTCGCCCACGGGTGTCGTATCCAACCAGCCATCACCGCACTGGTTCACCATACAGCAGTCGTCACCGCCCAGACACGCCGTCAAGCAACCGTCATCATTGGCGGTGTTCCCGTCGTCGCAATCTTCACCGGTGTCGGGGATGCCGTCGCCGCAGTACGGACTTCGGCAGTCGGTGCGACACGCATTCGGCGTGGAATCGCTATTTGCGGCCCCATCATCGCACTGTTCTCCGGGCTCCATCGTGCCGTTGCCGCACACGGAAACGTTGTCGTTAACGTTGGTGTTGTTCTGGTTGGTCTGGCCCCCGTTGTCATCACCGCAAGCGACCCACACGAGCATGGTCAAACCCAGAACAATTGGCCTATTCATCATTGAAGTATTCCTCCCTCGTACAACAGTAACATGGTGAACGGGCAACGTGACGAATAGAATGGAGCATGGGAAACCGACGGCGACAACGCCACACGGTGCCCATGATCCCCCTACTCGATGGTCGAGTTCACAATGTCGGTGGTGGTGTCGCTGTGCATGGAGATGCCCGGCAGCTCGTACCAGGACCCGCCGATGTTGTTGCGGATGATGGAGTCGTGGATACGCAGGGTGCCGGAGTGGTCGTTGCTGATGAAAAAGATCGCGGAGCCGTGCTCGTTGACCTCGTTGTACTCGATGAGGGTGCAGTGCAAAGATAGGGTCATGGTGTTGCCGTCGTTGTAGATGGCCCCGCCGCTGCCGCCCCCGGGCGTGCCGGGATCCGCCGGGTTGGCCCCGTTGCCGATGGCCCGGTTGTACGAGAACAGGCTGTTGATGATGGTCCAGGACACCCCGATGGAGCTGATACCGCCGCCATTGGAACAGACATTGTCGTAGCCATCCTCACCGCCAAAGGTGGAGTTCACGACATAGACGGGCAGCCCCTGGAACTGGCTGAACACCCGGATCCCCGCCCCGCCCACGTCCGGCCCCAAATCAGCGCAGGTGTTGTTGAAGAAGCGGCTGTTGACCACCTTGAACCGGCCGCCACGCACCCAAATGGCGCCGCCGCCCTCGTACTCGGTCTCCGCCCTTGAGTCGCCATCGACGAAGGTGATGTTCTGCACCGTGAGTCGGGGGTGGTCCTGATCCTGGCAGTGAGACGTGGTCCACACCTGGTTCTGATCGCAGGTGTTCATGTACAGGATGCGCGTGGTGCCACCCCCCGACAACGTTACCAGGCCGCCACCGTCAATGACGATGTCAGGATCCTGGTCGTTGAACACCTTGGCCGGCTCGGTGAGCGTGATGGTGATGGGGTCGGGCCCACAGTCAAATACAATAGCGCCCCCCAGGGCCACCGCGTCCATGAAGGCCTGGGCGGTGCAGCTCGCCGGGGTCCCGTCGCCGACGACGTGATCCGGTGTAGAGACATCCCCGAGCCCGGCCTCGGCCGGCACGGCACAGTTACCATCCACCCACCCGGCCGCCGGTCCCTCGGCCCAGTTCTGGTTCTGGTTCACGTTAACATTCACGTTCACGTTCCCGTTGTCGTTCGCGTTGGTGTTGTTGTCGTTCGCGTTCGTGTTGTTGTCGTTCGTGCTGCCGTTGTCATTCGCGTTCGCGTTATCGTTGACGTCTGTCCCGCTGTCGTCCCCGCACCCCATCCCCCCAACCGTCACAAACAGGCCAAGACACAGCCCAAGGATGCTCAGTCGCCTCATGATCCATCTCCTTCCTTGAAAATCCATTAGTCCCTGAGCAAGTGTCGCACGAACCTGCACGAAACCAAAGGGATGGTCACCGCATCAGGCGAGTTGGTCCCGGAGGGTCTGCTTGCGGATCTTGCCCGATCCCGTGCGCGGGAGGGACTCGAGGAAGACCACACGCTTCGGGGCTTTGAACGCGGCGAGGTGTCCCTTGCAGTGGGCGATGAGGTCGGCGGCGGTGACCCGTGCGCCCTGCCCGTCGTCCCCCCTCGGCCGAAGGACCACGACGGCCACCACGGTCTCGCCCCATTTTTCGTCGGGCGTGCCGATGACGGCGGCCTCAACCACGGCCGCATGTTCGTACAGAACGTGCTCCACCTCGGTGGAGTAGACGTTTTCGCCACCGGTGATGATCATGTCCTTGAGCCGATCCACGATGTCCACGTAACCCTCGGCGTCCACCACGGCGAGGTCGCCCGTACGCAGGAAACCGTCGTCGGTGAAGGCCGCCGCCGTGGCCTCTGGGCGGTTCCAGTAGCCCGGCGTAACGGAGTCACCGCGCACCTGGATCTCGCCCACCTGCCGGCCGTCGGGGGCCACCAGGCTCCCCACCTCGTCCACCACCCGCAGGTCCACCGTCTGGAAGGGCCGGCCGGTCTTGGCCTTGTACACAAGCTGCTCGTCGGCCGGGAGCGTACGCAGATGCGGGTGTAAAAGGCTCAGGGTCAGGTACGGGCTGGTCTCAGTCAACCCGTAGGTCTGCACGTAGTCGCAGCCGAAGGTGTCGACCACCCGCTTGACCAGGGCGGGCGCCATGGGGGCCCCGCCGCTCATGAGCAGCCGCAAGCTGCTGACGTCCACCGACGCCGCGCCCGGGTGGTTCACCAGGTCGTTTAGCATGGTGGGGATGAGGTTGGTGATGGTCACCCCATGGCGCGCCAGAGCGTCGAGCACCGTGGGGGCGTCGTAGCGCGGCACCATGACGTGTCGGCCGCCCACCCAGGTGATGGCGAAGGTGGCCCAGGCATCGGCCAGGTGGAACATGGGCGCGATGTGACCCCAGACGTCGTCCGCGCCCAGGGAGAGCTCCTCAATGGTGCCCCGGGCGTGGACGCAAACGTTCCGGTGGGTGAGGCACACCCCCTTGGGCCGCCCCGTGGTGCCGCTGGTGTAGTACAGGTGCGCCACGTCATCGGGTTGACGGGCCACCGCCGAAAAGCCGGCGCTACCCGACCCTTCGCTCAGTACCTGAGCGAAGGCCACCGTGGGTACGGCCGTGGCAACGGGAACGGGCGAGACTTCGGAACTGGAACCGGAATCTCCGCCCACCCAGATCACGCCCTCCAGAGGGCAGTCCCCCGCCAGCAGCTCGGCCACGCGCTCCCCAAACGCCACGTCCGCCACCAGCCACCGCGCCCCGGCGTCACCCAGAATGAACGCGAGGTCCGCCGTGGAGAGGCGATGATTCAAGGGGTTCAGGATCGCCCCCGCCCCGGCCACACCAAAGTAGGTCACCACGAAAGCGTGGGAATTGACCATAAGCGCCGACACCCGATCCCCCGGCGCCACACCCCGACGAATGAAAAACGCCGCGAGCCCATCCACCTGGGCGCCCAGCTCACCGTAGGTCACCCGGTAGCCCCCCTCCACCACGGCCACGCGATCCGAATGGTTCGCACGCGCCTCGGCCAAGGTCGTCCAAACAGTAACTGGCGAGCTCATGAAACCGTTTATACGTCCTGGTCCAGGCGCTGCATAGGATAGGAGGAGACGTCCTCGCCTCCTCCCTGTCACGAGAACAGGAGAATGAGACCGTACCGCACCGCCGCGGCCGAGCCGCCTACGCAGGCGAGCCATAGGAAGATCTTCGCCGTGGCCATCCAGTCCTCGCTGAGCTCTCCGCGGATCCTGCTCAATTCATCGGACGTGCCCCAAAAGCGCAAACACTCCATGAACCCATCCAGATCGCCGAAGAAGGGCTTCCATAGAAGATATGCCACCCCGAGTCCGAAGAGGATGCCGATGATGACCGCAAAGATGTTCATGCCGCCCAGGATACCGTGACTCGTCCGGACAAATCCAGCGTCACCGATAATCCAGCGTCATCTTGATTCACCTGGCTGGCTGCGAGATACTGCGTCCTACTCAGAAGGAAGCCATGACCCACATCACACAGGATCTACCCCAGGTGGCGGGGAAGACCGTCGTCCTGGCCGGGATGTTCGACAACATCGGGCGCATGGAGGCGCGGCTGGGGCTCACGAAGCTCGGTGCCACCGTGGTCAAGGTCTTGGATGAGTCCGTGGACTTCGTCGCGGCGAAGGGCGGCCCCAAGCTGGATCAGGCCCTGGCCATGGGCATCACACAGATCGACGAGCCCACCCTGGCGGCCATGCTGGCCCAGGGGGAGGCGAAAAAGAAGGCAGCGACGGTGGCCGAAGCGGGTCCACAGCTGCCCAAGGTGGACGGCGCCGTGATCGTCATCGCCGGAACCCTCGAGGTCATGGGTAGACAAGCCGCCAAGCGCAAGCTGGAGCAGCTCGGCGCCGTGGTGACGAACAAGCTGGACGGCGGCGTGAGCTTCGTGGTGGCAGGAGCCAAGGGAGGCCCAACGCTGTTTAACGCCAAACAGCTTGGCATCCCGCAGATCCATGAGTCCACCCTGCAGAAGCTCGTGGCGCAGCTCCCCACAGACGACGAGGACACCGCGCTCGCCGACGGGCCGCCCGTCCTGGCCGGTGCCGTGGTGGTCCTGGCCGGCGTTCCAAGCGCCATGGGCCGACAGCAGGTCCTGGGCAAGCTGAAGAAGGTCGGCGCCACGGTGTCCGACCAGGTGGATCGCAACGTCAAGCTCGTGCTCGTGTGCCAGGGAGGCGCCTCCACGCTCTTTCAGGCCAAGGAGCTCGGGATCCGGGAGGTGGACGAGACCACCCTCATGGAGCTGCTGGCCGGGGTGGACGACGCCGATCCCGACGACGCGGCGGCCGGTCCCGGGATCGAGGACATCGCGGGAAAGAAGCTGCTCATCGCTGGGACCCTGCTTGAGGTAGGCCGGGTGGAGGCCAAGCGTACGCTGGCGAGGCTGGGCGCCGAGGTGGTAGACACGCTCAGCGACGACGTGGCCTACGTGGTGGCCGGAGCCGACGGCGGCCGCAACCTCTTTTTGGCCAAGCAGGCCGACCTCCCGATCATCGAGGAATCGCTGCTGCTCACGCTGCTGGCCCAGGCCCCCGAAGCCGAGGAGAAGGAGAACACGGCCGTCCCCGCTCCAGAGGCGCTTTCCGATCTCCGAATCGTCATCGCTGGGAAGCTCAACCGGGTGGACCGGTCCGAGGCCAAGCGCAAGCTCACACGCATGGGCGCCCAGGTGGTCAACGAGGTCGACGCCGACGTCGCCTTTGTCTTCGCCGGTAAGAAGGGCGGACGGAACGTGCTGTTGGCCAGGCAGCACAAGCTCCCTATGTTCGACGAAGCCGCCCTGGCGGACCTGCTCGCACGGATCCCCGACGTCGACACCGACCCTGAAACCACCGCGCAGCTCCCAGATCTGCGCGGGCTCACCGTGGTCCTGACCGGCAAGCTCCAGCGGATCGAACGCCGGGACGCCTTGACCAGGCTTCGCCTCCTGGGCGCAATCCCCATCGACCGCGTGGAGGACCGGCCCGCCTACGTAATCGCGGGGCTTAAGGGCGGACGAGCGGTGTTCCTGGCCAGGCAGGACTCCATTCCGGTCCTGGACGAAGAGACGCTCCTGGCCATCCTCGACAAAGCCACGGCCGACGGCTGAACACTGAACGAGCCCGACCCCGAGCCCGACCCCAACCCCTAGCCCGATCCTGATCAGTAGCTAGTTCTTGAGACCCGGGCGAGAGACTACTACAATCCGGTTCCACATTGACAGCCACGGAAGACACCGACGATGACAACCAACCCAACATCGGACAAGAGCGCAGCTTCGGGTCTCTCTCCCGAAAAGCGCGAGGACATCTGGGCCCTCCTCATCGCCGCGGGGGTCCTGCTGGTCTCCATCGCCGCACCGGACACGGTCCACAACGTTTTTAAGAACCTCCTGTATCTACTGTAGATCCAGCCGCCACTGGGCAGTGCCACCCGAGAGGTTCCCATGAGTATCATCCGATCACTAATTGTTCCCGGCTGGACCCGGATCCTCCCGGGCGTGCTCCTGTGCGTGGTGTTCGCCTTTGTGGTGATGAACATCGACCACATGCTCCACAGGTACTACAAGGCCGACGTGGCCTCGACGAAGATCCCCGACCTGAAGCGCCGGCTCGCCCTGGCCACCGCCGCGGGCAAAACCAAAGCCGCCGTCAAACTCAGCAAATCCCTGCGCAAACATCAGAAGGCGCTAAAGAAGGCCGGCGGCAAGGTCGGCCAGAGCTGGAACTGGGCGACCTTTTTGTACCAGAAGGCACAGTTCAAGTACGTGGCCATGCTGCTCATCGGCGGCATCTTGATCCGCAACATCTTCGGCATCCCCGAGATCTTCAAGCCCGGGGTCGCCGTGGGGCGGCCATTGATCAAGCCCGGCATCATCATCCTGGGCGTACACTACATCTGGTCGGACGTCCTGCGGGTGGGTGGCACCGGAATTCTACTGGCCGCGGTGTTCATCTTTGGCACCGCCACCGCCGTAATGTGGCTCTGCCGTCGCTCAGGCGTGCCCGACGGCCTGGGCGGCATCATGGGCGCCGGCACCGGGGTTTGCGGCGTTTCGGCGATCATCGCCACCTCGCCCGTGGTCGGCGCCAAGCCCCGGGATATGGCCTACGCCATCGGCACCATTCTGCTGTTCGGCACGGCTATGCTGTTCGTCATGCCCTATCTCGGGCAAGCCCTGGGGATCTCGCAATCGCAGTTCGGCACCTGGGCAGCCCTGGCCATCCTGAACACGGCCCAGCTCATCGCCGCCGCCGAGTGGTACGGGGACGAAGCCCGCAACACCGCGGTGTTGATCAACGCCGCGCGGATCATGCTGATCCCGCTCATCGTCGTCTTCGCAGTGTGGTTCTACGGACTCAAGGGCAAGGGGCAGGACATCGGCTTCTGGTCCACCATGGCCAAGAAGTTCCCGGTATTCATCCTCGGCTTCTTTGTGCTGATCCTGTTAAACAGCCTCCACCTCGATGCGCTCGGGGGCCCCAAGACCGCGGGAACGCCATTTTGGGCCATGAACGCGGTGTACAAGTGGTTCTTCGCCATAGGCTTCGCCGGCATCGGGCTGTCCATCTCCATCGACGACATGAAAAAGGCCGGCGGCGTCGCGTTCCTCATCGGATCCGGCGCGGCCATGACCAAGATGATCCTCGGCCTCATCGCCGTACTGATCATCGGCCGCGAGCTCATGCGAGTCACCGGTGGACAGTAACTCACATACTCCACCGGCCCCACCGGCCCCACCGGTCCCACCGGCCCCACCGGCCATACCGGCCATACCGGGTCCCGGCGCCATTCTGGTCGCCATCGACGGGGAGCCCCACACCTCGGCGGCCATAGGCTGGGCGCTGATGCTGGCCGCGCAGCTCGATTCTGAGATCGTGGGCCTGCATGTGCGGGATCCCTACCTGAAGCAGTTCCAAACCGAAATCTACGCCCAGGGTCGCCTGGAGTACCTGGACCACGTGGACCAGTGCCTGGCCTCGGACGCCGAGGAGGCCACGAGCGCCTTCGGGATACTGGCCACCGGGGCCAACGTACGCTGGCGCGTCAAGACGCTGGACGGCGAGCCCATCGAGCAGATCACCCGAGAGGCCGAGACCGGTGACTACGCGCTGCTCATCCTCGGCCGCCGCCCCCGAAAGGGCTTCGCGGCCTGGCGCTCACGCGACCTGCCCGGCAAGATCCTCGCAGCCGTGTCCGTGCCCCCCATCATGCTGGTTCCCGCGGACGGAATCTAGGTCGTCCCGCGAAACTTTCGTCTCCGTCCGGTGTCCTATCCCCCTAACGTCGCCGCCACCGGCGGCTTCAATTCCGCGCATCGGGGGTACGTCGTGTCGAAGCTACTCGTCCGCTTGAGCATCTGCGTCCTGGTCGCCGCCTTGGTGATTGTCCAGCCGTCTGTAGCATGCGCCCGCGACAAGCACCGGAAATCCGATACGAGCAAGCCCCACATCCACCTGCTCATGGACTCGCCCTACCAGCTGTGGAACCGGGCCGGCACCAAGATCCACCTGGTGGCTTTCGATCGGCGCTTCCGTCCCCTCCGTGGCGCCGAGGTGCTGCTGGGCAAAAAGCGCCTGGGGCGCACCAATCGCCACGGTACCTTCATCTTCCACTTCCGCTCCCCCAAAGGCTGGCGGGGGGGGCACGTGGTGGTGCGAAAAAAGATCCGCGGCGCCCTGCGCCAGGCGTCCTTGTCCTTCAAGGCCTATCGTCGAACCTCGTCCTTCGCAAAAACCCGCGTCTACCTGTACACCGACCGCCAGTGGTACCGCCCCGGCGGCAAGATCCGGGCGCGGGTGATCGCCTGGTCCCTCAAGCAAAAGTACCGGCCCGCCGCGGGAAAGACCGCCACCTTCACCCTGCAGGGGCCCAACGGGGGAGACCTGGTCTCCCGGACCGTGAAGCTCGACGCCTTCGGCACGGGTCACGTCCAGCTCGACCTGGACAAACAGGACAACGGGACCTTCACCCTCACCGCGAAAGTCGGCCGCCAGAGTCATGAGCGGACGCTCAAGGTGGCCTGGTTCCAGCGCCCGGCGCTGGAGATCCGCCACGCCTTCCCGAGCTACCTCACAAAACGCACCCGACGCCTCAAAAGCCACGTCACCCTCATCGACGTCATGGGGCGCTCCCCCCAGGGCGGCACCCTCAGGGTGGAGGCCTCGGGATACGGCAACACCACCGCGGTACGCAAATTCAAGCTCGACGGTCGCGTGAGCTACCGCGTGGCCTTCGGGCCCACCGAGCTGCGCCGGCTCACCCGCAAGCTCCCCCAAGGCGACATTCTCCACCTGAACATCACGGTGCGGCAGAAGAACGCCACCGAGTCGGACCTGGAACACAACCTGATCTTCGTCCGCAACCCCTACAAGGCGGTGGTGGAGCTCGACCGGGAGAAGTACCGCAACCGGCAGCCCGTAGTGGCCCTGGTGAAGCTCACCGACCTGGACAAAAACCCCGTGCGCCGCAAACGCGTACAGCTCGTGATTGGACACATACCCGAACTCGCGCGCCGCATCTGGCGCACCACCAACAAGCGGGGCGTGGCCACCTTCCGCTTCCGGGCCCCATCCAAACCCACGGACGAGCTGAAGGTTACGGCCCACGTTCGGGACGTCAAAGATGAGCTCGCGGAAGCTACCGCCGAGATCAAGACGGAAGGGTCCATGGAATCCCGCCTGGGAAAAGCCCAGGTGCTGCAAGGGGGCTGGGTCCCCATCACGGTGACCCTGCGCCGGGGCTTTCGGCCCATGGAGCGGGTGCTGCACTGCGACATAACCGACTACACCGGCGCCATCGTGGCCGCCTTCACCCTCCCCCTCAAGCGACGCAGCGGACGCTGGGTCGCCAAGGGGCGCTTCAAGGCGCCATCCTGGGGCTCCATGCTCCTGACGATGTTCACCGTGGGGGTGCGCCTCAAACACCTCCGCTACTACCGACGCCACCGCCAACCCCTGTCCTCCTATGTCGCAGGACTCTTGACCGAGGGGCAGTCCATCACCGTACACCCGGACCAGGCCCTGCGACTCAAGCTCAAGGGGCTGCCCCGCAAGGCGCGGCCCGGGACGCGGGTGCGCTACAACCTGGAGGTCCGGGGCCCTGACGGCAAGCTGCGCGACGCCCTGGTGAATGCGACCCTGGTAGACAGCAGCATCCTGGCCCTCGGAGATCCCCTGAAGAAAATCGGGCCGGGCTCCATCTTCTACAATGCCCAGCTCCGAATCATGGCCACCACCGGCGCCAAGATCCTGACCTGGCCCGTGGTGTCACGCACCTGGGGTTGCGAAAAGGACGACATCGCCCTGCCCCCCTTCGACTTCCAGGAGGGCGACGGCTGCGGTGAAACAGAGCTGTTCGGGGCGGATGCCGGCAAAACGCAGACAGCCATGGGCAGCGGCGGCGCAGCTGGTTGCGGCAGCGGCGCCGGTAGCGTCGGATCCGGTGGCTGGGGCGGGGGCGGAACCCGGCCCGCCCTGCGGGTCCGGACCCGCTTCACGCCGACCTCCCTGTGGGCACCCCGGTTGCGGGCCCGGGGCGGACGACTCACCCATCGGTTCCGCCTGCCCGACGCCATCTCCCGCCAGACCCTCTTGCTCGTCGCCTCGGACAAGCAAGGTGGCGTGGGAGTGCTCCGCCGAACGGTGACGATCTCCATGCCCGTGGCCATCCGCGCCACCATCCCTCCGAAGATGGTGGCCACCGATGAGCTCGAGCTGGTAGCGCTCGTTCGCAACTACACGACCAAGCCCCTGCGCCTGACCTTTGCGGTCACCGCCACGGGGCTCAAGGTGCTCAAGGCGCCCGGTCTGGTCTCCGTGGCCCCACACGCCGAGCGTCGAGTCCGCATTCGAATCAAGGCCACGCGCGTGGGAATCGCCCGTCTGAGGCTCGCCGCCCGGGCCGGCAGCCAGGGCGATATCGTGGAGCGCACCCTGGAGGTGCTACCGGGCTCAAAGCCCCACGTGACCACCCGCCGCACCACGGTGCACCAGGGGACCACGGCACGATGGACCGTGGCCCGCAAAGCGACCGACGTCGACCTTCGCGCGCGTCTGGAGCTGGACTTCCCGAACATCATCCCGGTCTTCGGAGCCCTACAGCGGGTACTCGCCCACCCCAGCCTGGGCGGCGACAGCCACGCCTCGGTCCTACGCACCGTGGCCCAGGTGCTCCGCTACAAGCGCCGCTACGGGCTGTCGAACAAGACCCGCAGGCACCTCACCAAGATCCTCACTAATGGCATGAAGCGGTTGCTTGCCCGTCAGGCGCCCAGCGGCGGTTTCCGGTACTGGCGACTCCCATACGCCGGCGCGCATCGCCGACCGGATCCCTACCACACCGCGTACATTCTGGAGACCCTGCTGGACCTCAAGAGTGCGGGCATCAGGGTACCCAAGAAGCCCATGCGCCGGGCCGCCTGGTACCTGCTCACCCACCGTGCCCCGGACGGCCTGTGGAATGTGGCCCACCTGGCATTCTGGGAAGGGAAAACCAGCGCCGTGCGTATGGGACTCTCCGCGGAGATCTTCCGCGCCGTGGCGCGGGCTTCGCACCTCAAGTGCCGACACAAGCCCAACGCACGCCTGGTGGCCGTGGCGAAGAAGATGCGGCGACTCGCCCAAGGCGCCAGCCGAGATCCACGCACCGTGGCCGCCGCCCTGGAGGGGCTGCACGCCCTGTATTCCCGCTGCCTCACCCCGACCCGCGTCAAACGCCGCCCAACGATCGTCCGCAAGATGAGCGCCTCCCACCGCAAGCTCCTGATCCAGGGCGCTGGGCGCCTGCTCCGTCTCAAAAAACACCACGTGTGGGAGCCGAGCTGGTTCAGCGCCTACGGCGGTACCCTGACGGCCACCGCCACGGCCCTGGTGCTCCTGCATCGCCTGAACCGGCGACGCTTCCGAACGCACCTCCGATCCGGGCTTCGGTACCTGCTGGATCGCCGCCACGCCTGGGGCGAGTGGCACAACGAACGCGGTACGGCGGCCACCCTCCGCGCCCTGCTGGAGCTCGGCGTCACCGCGCCCAAGGATCGCCCCGGCGGTGTCGTCACCGTGCTGGTCAACAACAAGCGCGTACGCCGCATCGTGATCAACCCACGGGATCCCTACGGGTCGGCCATCAATCTGCGCCGGCTCCGTCTATCGAAGCTCCTTTCCAAACCCAGCAACACCATCGAGGTCCGCTACTCGGGCCACCCCAAAATCCCCGCCCGACTGGTGGTTCAGCGGTGGTCCAAGCAAGCCCCTCCCAAAAAACGCCGGGCCTCGCACCAACCCCCGATCACCGCGCGCCTGATCGCCCCGGCGCAGGTGATCCGCGGCCGCCCCTTCTTCGCAGTGCTCGACCTCACGCCCCGCACCAAACGACCGCGCGCCGCCTCCGTACTGCTCAAACTCCCCACCAACGTACAGCTCCGGGCATCCGACCTCGCCCGACTCCAGAGCGCCAGCCGCGCCTACCACGTCCGGCTCCAAGGTCGCCTCCTCGTGCTCCACCTGCCACCCCTGAAAACCCGCCTCCGCCTCCCCCTTCGCCTCACGCCACACCTCGTGGGCATAAGCCACTTCCTCTCCCCAGGCGTCACCCCCCTACGCGCCGGTCCCGCCCAGCCCGGCGAGGTCCAAATCGCACTCGAAGTCCGGAACGGGGTACCTTGACCCGGACGAGGCAGGTCTCGGCATCCCCTTCCCACAGATGGATGTACACTTCCACGCCCCGATGCCACCTCCACGGCCGGCGTGGCCATGCCAAAGCAACCACCCAACGTCAGCCCCTGGTTCGTCTCAGTAGCACCAAGACGCAGAGCATGAAGATCCATAGGGGCACTTGCTCAGTGGCGGGCCCGCCGTCCATCGCGCAGCCGCATCCCGATCCAGGCTCTGTGCTGTCACCTGATCCGTCATCGGTGGGAACGTAGGAGTTGTCCGTGGAGATGCAGATCTTGTCCCATCGCAGGCCTGGATCGCTCGAGCCAACCACGAGAGACCAACGTCCAGCGGTCGTGGTTACCCCTCCTGGCATCGCAACCCAGGTGTAGCCGTCGTCGGCGGATACGGGGATCTCAGTGGCTGCACTGCTGTCAAAGGACACGAAGGCGGAGTGACTTGACTGCGAACTATGGAGTCGCACCCAGATGGAGTAGTGAGCCTGATCTTGGGTCATGACGACCAGATATTCCGCGTATCCGAGCTCTTGTGCGTCGGGAGCCACCTCTACCGCGCGTCCTCCCGAAGCCAGTGGGTCGGTGATCACCTGGCCGGGTGCGATGAGCCAGGCGTAGTCCTCCGCCTCGAAGCAGGTGGTTGGGGTCTCGTTTAGCGGTGTGGTGTGCCCGTCGCCACCCTGGACGTATCTGACCTCGATGCGATCAAGGGCCGTGGCGTCACCGTCGGTTGCCAAGAGCTCCAGGACGTACCTGCCCTGTCGAGAGAAGGTGACGGTCGGGTCCTCCACGTGCTGATCCGAAAAGACCACATCGCCCGGACCGTCATCCTTGCTCCATGAGAGCGTGACGTGGCTTCCTTCAGGCAGACCGTCGTCGGTAACCGTGGCATTCATGATAGCCGAGATCGTAGGGCCGAAGATGACCAGATCATCTCCAGCATCCACGACCGGCGGTTGGTTCGTTTCGGGGTCAGGCCCGGGTCCGTCGGGGTCGTACTCGTAGGCTCCCAGATCGGGCGCGGTGCCCTGATACTCGCCCGCCTGGAGGTCCAGGACCACCTGCGAAAGCCATTCGTAGTGCGCGACCCCTCGAGCGATACAGGGGCTGCCCTCCTGCAGGTAGAAGGCGGAGTCGTAGACAGGGGGTTCGTAAAGGAAGTTGCTGCCGATGACGCTGTCCGCGATATCCGTGCCGTTCCCATGGAACAAGGCGACGTCCACGATGGAGGAGCCCGAGACATGGCTCACGCCCGTGGATGAGTTGTCGGCGAAGATGCAGTTCAACACGGTCATGTTAGCGCCTCCCGTCAGGCCGTAGTGGTTGCCCACAAACGTGTTATTGATGACGTAGACGACCTCTTCCATGGCAGAGCCGTTGTAGTCCTCAACCGTATTGCCATCGGCAGTGCATCCGAGGCCTACCATGGCGTTGTCTGCAAAGACGTTGTGCGCGACGTAGAAGACCCGAGGATGGTGGCCGTCGTAGTCGATGAGTTGAAGGCCATCCTCATCGTTTCCAGAGAAGATGTTGTCCGTGATCTGGTATTCGATCTGCGGCCCGCTATGAGAATAGAGACGGATTTCGATGCCGTCGTCCCCGTTGTTTCGTATCAGGTTGTGTTCGATCACGAAGGGCCCGGTCCGGGCGTCGATGTCGATTCCATCGTCGGAACTATTTTCCAAAATGGAGTATCCGCAGTAGCCGTACCCACTGAATTCGAAGCTCAGGGCGTCGGCGTCGTTGCCCGTCAGGACGCAATGCGAAACCTCAATCTCATCGTTCGCTACGATGGCCTTATTTGCGTTTGTGATCGTAATGCCGACGAATCGCACGAGCCCGCTCCCGGGGTTCTGGAAGAAGAGTTGGTCCACGTCGTTGCCGTCGACAATGGTCTGGTTGATGTACTGTTCCTGCTGTGTGGATTCATAGAGCGAGGCAAAAGTGAGCCGCTTGTCGATCACGATCTGGCCATACTGGATGTAGGTCCCCGGCTGGATCAAGATCGTGTCGCCGTCGGCGGCGTGGTCCACGGCCGAGTCAATGGTGGGATAGTCGTTGGAGGGGACATCCAAGGTGGCCGCTTGAGCCTGCGACACTGGTCCCGTCAAGGCCAACAAGACGAGCAGTGGAACGAGCCGCCGGATACCAGGCGCGGCCGGGACCACAATGCGGCCGTGACGAGCAGTCGGCCGTGACGACCTGCGGGCCATGCCGCGAAGGAACTGAATCACCACAGGCGATCCCGGTCGGTGCCTCATCGTCATAGTCTCCCCTCGGTCTGCATGGCTACCGAGCTGATCATGGTTTCTGGTTGTAGGATCCTCGAATACCAGTAGCGGTGTCAAGCGACAGGGAAGACACGTGTAACAAGCACTAGAAATGTCCGGTCCCCCAGGTCACTCCTGTCTCGAGGCGAGTAGAATACCAACGACGGCGATCCAGGCCAGGCCCCAGTCAATCGGCCTTCTCTACTCGTAGATCCGTGAAGTGCGTACGGGCGTCGGCTTTGGTCCACAGACCGACGCTGCCGGGGGCAGTGAAGGTCTTGTCGTGTACGTCGATCCGCTTCTTTGAGTGGCCCGGCGTGCATACGACACCCAAGGATCTGCTCTCCGACGGAATCGACGTCCATCGTCCCGAGGTGTATTTCCGGGAAAACGGCAATATGCCGAAAACGGCGAAGCTGAAGCTGGTACGCCCCCCGACCCATGACCATCTGAGTGACAAGGAGTTCGTGGCGCTGCTCGAAAAGAAGTTGGAGAAGCGGGAAACGGAAATCCGCGAGCATGCCAAAGCCAAGAACATTCGTTTTTTGGGCGTTCGTCACATTCAACGGCAGCGGCATACGGACACGCCCAAAAGCAAGGAGCCTCGTCGCAAGCTAAAGCCGCGGGTGGCGGCGGTGAACAAGTAACGACGCATCGAGGCGTTGCAGCGCCTCAAGGCGTTTCTGCTTCACCACCGATGGTGAAGTTGAGGGACCTGGGGACCGTTGTATTCCTAGTCAGTATGAAGTGACCGGTTCCGAGTTCGCAGATTCGTAGGTTACGCTGCGACCTTGGAAAAACCCGTAGCGCAGAGCTACATGCGAAAGGGAACCGGTCACTTCATACTGACTAGTTCGGCGACCTCCATCACCCGCTGGGCCTTTGCCGCATGGCTGGGCAGCCCGTAGGAGACCCGAATGGGATACAGCGCCGTGGAGTCGATGGAATACGTGAGATCCGGCGGCGGAAGCAGCAGGTCGTGTA
>JAOZUO010000013.1:0-2541 GCA_029938605.1 Deltaproteobacteria bacterium
CATCCCCCTGCACATCCCCCTGCACATCCCCCTGCACATCCCCCTGCACATCCCCTGCCATCGGCCCTGACCCCGAAGTCGCGGTCGGCCGCACGGAGCAACCCAACGAGCCTCCCAGCACAAGACACAACACTAGTCCCACGCCCCGGAAGTCTGTTCCGAGTATCGACGGCCCCGAACGCCGATGGCTTCGTTCCTCCTCGGTTGCGTACTCCCGGTACGCGCCCTCGTCGCGCCTCGCCCTCGACGCCCGGTCCTCGCCGAAAACCCGCAACGCTTTTCCGGGGCATGGAACTAGCTCAATTCGTCCCTGACCCGATTGTAACAGCATACTTCGAGTATGAGCCGATTCGGTCGGCTCCGCCAGGTGGTCAGAAACGGCCGGTGGCGCTAAAGCCCACACCGCCGGGTCCCACCGTCGGCAGAATGCGTGTGGCGCTTTGCTTCTCTTTCTTCCAGGGAAGCCGGGTCCAGTCCGTGAACAGGGCCAACACGCCGGCCGCCACGCCGGCTGTCACCGTGATACCGATCATCACGTTGGTGGCCGTACGGTAACGAATCCCCTGGTCGCGGGTTTCCAGGGTGGGTGTGGCGTAGAAGTCGTCCTGGATCTTCTCGGTGCGCACGCCGGTGCCGATCAACACGGCCGTGCCCACCAGGGTCACCAGGGCCGCCACCCCCACGTACAGCACCGGCAATTTCGCGAGCCGCTTGAGTCGCGTGCGCCAGGAAACACCACCTCCCGAAGGGGTCGTGCCCGGCCACTTCTCCAGGGAGAAGGTCTTCTTCTCACCCGCCTCGAGCGTCACGGTCTTTTCCACCTTGACCTTACCGTCGAGCTTGACCACCACCCGCACGTCGCCCGCGGCAACCACGCGCTGCACGGGGGAGCGCCCGGCCAGCTCGCCGTTGATGTAGATCTCGGCACTCCCGTCTGGCATCACGATCTCCAGATCGGCCACCTGGCCCGGGCGCGCCTCAAGCCCGGCGGGGATCTTCTTTTTCAGCTTGACCAGCTGCTCAGCGTCGGCCGTCTTCAGGGCGCGCCGCAGGTAGATGACCGCCTGCACCGCGTTGTTCATCTCCGAGTAGCAGATGGCGATGTTGAGCAATATGCGAGGGTTCTTCCAGAAGGTGTACGCCTTCTGGAATTCGGCGATGGCCTGCGTATACCGCTCCCTGGCATAGTGCTCTCCACCCTTGGTGAAGTGGTCACGCGCTTTTTTCTTGGTCGCCTGATCGGGGCCGGGCGCCGCCAGAACAGTCGCCGGCGCACTCACCAGAACCACCAGTAGACCTGCCAACAATAACGATAGCGTTCCGATCCTCATCCGGGGCCTCCTACTAGTCCAACCCGATCAGCATGGGCTTGCGCATGGGCCGACGGCGCCTACGTCGGGGCCGCATGGTAGATTTTCTCCGCCTCATGGTGATCTCCCGAGAGACGTCCTTGGCCAAGGAAACCTTGAGCACCTGCGTCTGGTATCCCGGCGCCGTCACGGTAACCTTCACGGTGGAAGCACTCGACTCCTGGGGCGGGCTTGTAAATGGGCTTCCCGGGTACTCCTTGCCACGAAAATACACCGTGGGTTTCGCCGAAGCCGGACCGATCACCACCCGGATAGTCACTTGGCTTTTCACCCCGGCGTCACCCTTCACCCCGGCGTCACCCTTCACCCCGGCGTCACCCTTCACCCCGGCGCCACCCTTCACCCCGGCGTCACCCTTCACCCCGGCGTCACCCGTCACCCCGGCGTCCGCCGTCATCGCGGCGTCCACCGTCATCCCGGCGTCGGAACCTGCCACCGGGCGCTGGGACACCCCGTCTGACGCGTCAGGCGCCACCGCTTTGGACACCCCATCCTTGGGGTCCTTCTTGGAATCGGACTTGTCCCCTGAAGTGGCCACCAGGATGATCACTATGAGGAGTAGGACCGCGCCCCCGCCAATGCCCAACCACTTCAGCGGCAAACGACGAAGGACGTCGCTCCCTACCACAGATGATGACTCAGGCCCCTGGGCTGCACTGCCAAAGGACGACTCCGGCTCATCAACGATCAAATCCTCGGGATCCAACGTGAGCTCGGGCACCTCCGGCGGGAGCACCGGTACGCCGAACCCTTCCCCGCCCGCGCCCGCGCCCGCACCCGCGCCCTCGCCAGGCTGCTGCAGATCCACTCCGGCCGGCTCGTACACCTCCGGCGGTGGCGGCAACGGTGCGATCTGGTCGGGGCCGGCCACCTCGGGGTCATCACCCTTGTCGGGGTCATCACCCCTGACGGGGTCATCACTCTTGACGGGGTCATCACCCTTGATGGGTGACGTCGGCGGGCTGGCCGGGCCGGTAGCCGCCGTGGGGCTAGCGGTCTCGGCGCCGGTCCTTTCCTTGAGCTGCGCCATGCGCATCCCCAGAGGGGACATGGGGTCGAGCCCCTTGCTGGCAGCACCGACCTGTTTGGGAGGCAACAGTTTTGGCTTGTCCGGCTCCTTTGCCTTCTCAGGCTCCTTTGCCTTTTCAGGCTCCTTTGCCTTCTCAGGCTC
>JAOZUO010000013.1:2641-6182 GCA_029938605.1 Deltaproteobacteria bacterium
CCTTAGCCTTCTCAGGCTCCTTAGCCTTCTCAGGCTCCTTAGCCTTCTCAGGCTCCTTAGCCTTCTCAGGCTCTTTGGTCTTGTCGGGCTCTTTCGCCTTCTCGAGCTTCTTCCCTTTCTCGAGCTTCTTGGGATGCGGCGAAGGTCCCAGAAGCTTTCTCCGGCGATTCCCCTGCTTCGACTTGTCCTGGGACCGCGAAGGACTCGCGTCCGTTTTCTTTCGAGCGCCGGCCACCGGTTTCGATCGGACCTTCAACGGGGTCTTCGATGGGGCCTTCGATCGGACCTTCAACGGGGTCTTCGATGGGGCCTTCGATCGGACCTTCAACGGGGTCTTCGATGGGGCCTCCGACGAGGACTCCGACGCCATCGCATCGTCCACCTTCACCCGGAGTTGCTGGTAGCGCTCCGACTTCTGGACAACTTCCGGCTGGTTTTTCTTTAGATCCTCTAGACCCTCATGAGCCTCCTCGAGCAGCCCCTGGGCGATATAGAAGGCCACCTCGTCCAAGGCACTGACGGAATCCATCTGGTCCTGGGACGTGCCCGCCCCTGAAGACTCGTCGCTCACCGCGTCACCTCGACGACCCCATGGTCACGGATCACCCGGATCTCCTGTTGTAGTCGATGCATGAGACCCCTCTCCCCCGGGTAGGTCAGAGCTGCAGATAGACAGCAATGGCCAGGGTGTTGATGTCTTTGTCGGTGGTGCAGACGTCGAACCCCGCCGGGACCATGAGGATCTCCTCATGGTCTTCGCAGGGCGATGAACCGTCGCCGTCCAACCCGCTCCAACCGCACACCACCACCGAGTCACTATCGGCCTGGGTGCCAAAGTACAGATCGCTCGCAGCATACTCTCGAACCGGGTGCCCGGAGTTGCACACCCATGTGGTCACCGGGATCACCGCGGGATCGTCCTTGAGCAGCTTCAAGCTCTGGGTTTCGCCAAAGCCTAAACTCCCTCCATGGTTGGTGGCGTTGAGAGTCTGCTCAGCGTAGGCCGCGTCGCTATCCGGAGCCAACGTGGCGTCCCCCAGCAACGTCCACGGACTCGCCGACGTGTCCCAATACCGGATCCGCAGGGTCAAACTCGTGCCCAGGCAGTTCGCGTCCCAGTTCGAGCCGACGTCGTTGTCGTTGGTGTTCTCGAAGCCCGCGCATTGCACGAAGCCCGCCGGAGGCGTCTGGTCCACAAAGGGCGACGACACGTTGATGGTCTCCCCCGCCGCATTGCAGTCCTGGGTGGACCCGTTGGCGCAATCCACCTCGCAGGCATCATTACAACCATCTCCGGAGACGGTGTTGGAATCATCACAGGCCTCGAGGCCCACCACCAGGCCGTCCCCGCACACGGTATCGCAACTGCTCGGCTCGCCGGTGCAGCTCCATCCGGCCTCCTCCTGGCAACTGGCGTCACAGCCATCGTCGGGATCGGTGTTCCCATCGTCACAGGTCTCCCCCGTTTCGATGACCCCATTTCCACAGCCCAGCACTTGGACGTCGGGTAGCCCCGTGTCGAGTTGTCCCCCGTCCGGAGCGGTGGAGTCCGGGTCCGGGTCCGCATCCTGGTCCGGGGCCGCATCCACAACCTGTACGTCCTCGCCCACTCCCCCATCGATTAGCGCGAAAGGAAAACTGGTCGTGCAACCGACCAGCAGCCCCACGGCCAGGACCGCCGGCACCACCCTCTCGATTTCGAAACTTCCAGCCATTTTGCGTATCATGGTCATTCCTTTGACCTGAAAAGTCGAAGCGTCACCACCCGGATTCAATAACCTATCAATAGTACAATGGTAAGCTACATTATCAAAACCAAGCCAGACTGTCTCCAAAAACCATACTATTTCCCATATGGCTCCCATATAGCTCCCATATGGGAATTTCCCACCGGTGGGTTATAAACAGGAATGAGTAAAGTGCGATTGTTGCTTACCCTGGGAATCGTCCTGGGGCTGACGGGAGCCCAGGCGACCGTGCTGCACGCCCAGCCCGCCATCACCGACAGCAACTACCGCATCGAGCTGCACCAGGGCCCGGTGCTCGGCTCCACCCGGGTCATCGGGTTGTCAGGCGCCTACGTGGCCGTGGCCGAGGGCGCCGTTGGCTTGCCGTTCAATCCCGCCGCCGTGGCCCACCGGGCGCACTACAGCCGGAGCTGGTTCGACTGGGATCTGTCCATCGACTACCTGAAGCCCGGCACCTTCCAAACCCGGAGCTTCGACCTGGACGGCAACGGACGAGCGCTTCGGACCAGCTTCCACATGGTCAACACCGGGGGGCTGCTCCAGTTCGGAGCCTTTGGACTGGGGATACACGTCCAAGGCCAGTTCTCCGACTTCGAGGATCAGTCCACTCCTCCCCAGGCATTCACTGCCAGCCTCACCCAAACGCACATCACCGTGGGCTATGCGCTGGCAGACCACCAGCTCGTGCTCGGCGGAGGATTCACCATCGGCTCCTTCGACGTGAACTACGTCCAGACCGGCGAAGAGGACGCCCGGGACGGCTTCTCCACGCAGATCCCCGGGCTGGAGGTCGGCGTGCTGGTCCGACTCAAATCCCTGCCCCTGCGCTTCGCGGCCACGGCGAGCTTCGCCTTCGCTCCCCAAGTATCTCTGGACTGCGGCGACGACTGCCCGGTGGGCTTCTTCCTGCCCGAAGGCGTAGCTGTTCCCTGGCAATTGCGGACCGGGGTGAGCTATCGTTGGGGACAGCGCAGGTTCAACCAGCCCTTCCGCATCCTCAAAAAAACAAAGAAGAAGCCACCCAAGCCCCCCCCTACGAAGAAGAAAGCTGGTAGCTCCATCAAGCCCAAGCCTGAGCCCAAGCACACCGGGGAGTATTTTGTGCTCGTCTCGGCCGAGCTGGTGATGACTGGCGCCGTCAAAGACGCGGTGGGCACCGACGGCTTCCTGGACCAGATCCAGGAACGCGCCGGCCAGCGCATTACCGTGTCAGCCCGACTCGGTGTGGAAGCCGAAGTCTGGCGACGACGCCTACGCCTGCGGGGAGGAACCTACTGGGAGCCCAGCCGCTACGACGGCCGCGCCGGCCGCCTGCACGGCACCGTGGGCTTTGCGCTCCGGCTCTTCGACTTCCGTCTCTGGGGCACCCACTCCCTGGCCATCTCCGCCGCCTTCGACGGATCCTACCAGTATACGAATCTCTCCCTATCGGTGGGTTTCTGGCACTGAGACAGCTGACTCAGTCCTCGGCGAGGTGCTCGAGTACCAAGGCAAGGATATCAGCGCCGTACTGGGTGAGCTTGGCCGAGCCGATCCCCTTGACGGCGAGGAGAGCGGCGTCGGTGGTGGGTCGGAGGCGGGCGATTTCGGCGAGGGTGGCGTTGGAGAAGATGGTGTAGGCGGGCTTGCCCCGGGTGGCGGCCTGCGCCCGACGCCAGGTCTGCAGAGTGTCTGCGAGGCGGGCCATCTGCGCGGCGTCGGCGGGGGACACGGCCCCTTCGGCCACGGACTCGGCAAGGGATTGGCGACCTTTGCTTCGAGATCTGCCCACGCCCTTGGCCGTGCCCTTCGCC